>DASQVU010000424.1:0-2268 GCA_035640615.1 Pseudonocardiaceae bacterium | reverse complement strand
GGGCTGATCCGCCGGCTGCACAGCGCGGAGGTGGCCAGGATGCGGGGGGTGGTTCGGGTGACTAAGGGCAGGCTCCGGGCGGGTTGTGTCCGTGGTCGGTGGCCCGGGCGCTGCGGCCGTGCGTGGAGGTGGGGCTGATCGCGGTGGGGATGCGCAGCACGCTGACATGACAACTCCCAACACGTACAACGGAAGGTAGATATACGATGTACGTAGTTGCGTACATCGTCAATGTCGCGGCTGTAACCCACAGGTGTACTATGTACGCTGTATACCCAGGCGGTGGAGAGAGGACCGGATGACCGGAGGCGAGCAGCCAAAAAAGCCGCGTGTCCGGGGTGACCAGCCGAACTGGATCGGCCTCGACCCCAGCCAAGACGAGACACCGCGGCCCCCGTTGACCCGGCCTCGAGTCGTGCGCACAGCGCTGCGCCTGGTCGACGAGCGCGGTTTGGCGACGTTGACCATGCGATCGCTGGCCACCGAGCTCCAGGTCTCCCCGATGGCGCTGTACAACCATGTCCAAGACAAAGAAGAACTGCTCGACCTCGTGCTCGACCTCGTCCTCGGCGAGGTCGAGCTATCCGCCCCGGCCGGCGACTGGGCCACCCAGATGCGCGCGTTGGTGTGCAGCTACCACCAGGTGCTCACCGCGCATCCCGCCCTAGCCCGGCTCTACGGCAGCCGAGTTAGGATCGGCCCCCACGGCCTGCGGATCATGGAACGCGGACTGGGACTGTTGCTCCAGGCCGGATTCTCCCCCGCCGAGGCCACCGACGCCTTTTTTGCTCTGTTCACCTACACCGTCGGCTACCACCAGATGGGCCGTGTCGAGCCCCGAAGGTTCTCCGCGCTGCCCCCCGAACAAATCCCGTCCATCATCACCGTCATGGACCACCTCAACGGCGTCCACCAAACCGGACGGTTCGAAACCGGCCTCGACGCCCTACTCGTCGGCTTTCAAACCATGCACCACCCCCCACACCGACACCCCTCCCTTCCCCACTCAAGCCCGGAACACATCCAACAGACCTAAGGGGGCGACACCACCGGGCCAGGATCAAACCCAGACGCACACACCGGACTCCGACGCCACCGGCACGGGCACGGTCTGCGGCACGGTCCGGCCGGGGCCGAGTGCTCCCCTGGCTGGCCAGGTTGGTGGGCCGCCGTGGAACCGATGTACCGGTAACGTGTCAGGTCTCCGACGTGGCTAGTTGATCTTTCGGCCCGTCTTGTTGACCATGGTGGGGTGCCCACTGATCGCCGTCCGTGCTATGCAGAGCTCGCTGCTCTGGTAGTGCGGCAGGCTGAGCGGATTGAGCAGCTTGAGGCCGAGGTCGCTGAGTTGCGTCGGCAGTTGGGGCAAAACAGCCGGAACTCGTCGAAGCCGCCCTCGTCGGACTCCCCCGTTCACCAAGCCCGCTCCGAAGTCGCTGCGCCGTAGGAGCGGGCGCAAGCCGGGTGGTCAGCCGGTCATCCAGGTTCGACATTGCCGCTGGTCGATGATCCGAATGAACGGAAACGGCATGAACCTGGCCGTGCACAGGGTCATAGGCCGTCTAGCA
This sequence comes from Pseudonocardiaceae bacterium, assembly GCA_035640615.1. Taxonomy (GTDB): domain Bacteria; phylum Actinomycetota; class Actinomycetes; order Mycobacteriales; family Pseudonocardiaceae. Next base: position 700 of record DASQVU010000424.1, on the reverse strand, counting down.
TGCGTTGAGGTCTGGCGCCGTATCGACGGGCGAGCGCTTCGTCGCGGCTCGGATAGTCCGGAAACTGCGCGGCGTCGGCTTGCAGTGCAGACTGCAAGGCTTGCGCCATCCAGTCGAGGAGCGTGAGCTCGGGCTCTCCATGCGATCGGCGGTGCTCTACGCCTGCTCGGGCATGATCGAGCAGCTCGCCAGGTACCTTCGTGTGCTGGCGATCCATCGGAACTCGGGGTGTTTGGGCCAGGTCCGCGCGACCCGTCACGGAGGGGCGCGCGAGGGGAAACAGGCTCAGCATCATCTCAGGCCACGCTTCGCCCACGTCGAGCTGCTCGCGGAGTTGGCGCAGGTATTCGGCAATGGCGGTGGACGCGAGTTCACGGCGGGTCAGGCGCTGATTACCCGACTGGGTACGCAAATACCGCCAGGCTTTATAGAGCTCGTCTGCTACCTCGGGATCGATCCCGACGGCGCTGCGATCGCCGGCCAGGGAACGGACGCTGCCGATAGCCTGCGTGGCGGGGCGATCGGGGGTGGCCTCGCCGGCGAAGACCACCTGATCAACGGCGAGCCCGAGACGCTCCGCAAGACCCTCCCGGAACTCCTCTACAGTAAGCGGACCTTTGACATCGTTGCAGGCCACGCAGGCGCGCACGATGTTTAAGCCATGGCCACCGCCACGACTTCGCGGAAGTTGATGTTCCTG
>DASQVU010000423.1:0-5953 GCA_035640615.1 Pseudonocardiaceae bacterium | reverse complement strand
TGGCCGCAGGGCTGCCGTATGCGATCGGTGCACAGACCGCGTTCCCGCACCGGCAGGTCGTCGTCTTCACCGGCGATGGGTCGATGACGATGCAACTCGGCGACTTCCTCACCGCCGTGCAGCACCGGCTGCCCATCAAGGTCATCGTGGTGAAGAACAACACGCTGGGACTGATCAAGTGGGAGCAGATGGTTTTCCTGGGCAACCCCGAATACGGTGTCAACTTTGCCCCGCTGGACTTCGTGAAGTTCGCCGAGGCCGCTGGCGCCCGCGGCATGCATATCGAGGACCCGACTACTTGTGCCGAGCAGATGCGCGAAGCGTTCTCCTGGGACGGCCCGGTGATCATTGAGTGCCTGGTTGACCAGCACGAGCCGCCGATCCCGGCCAAGGTGAAGCGCAATCAAGTCACCGCCATGCTGCAGGCGCTGCGCCAAGGCACTCCCAACCGCAACCGCATCGCGCTGCAGATGGTGAAAGACATGCTCGACGAGTCCAGCTTCGAGGCCAGCCCCGCGCACCACATTCCCAGCGCGGTCGGCAAGGTGGCCGCGAAGGTCGCCGCCACCTTACGCGACCGCGCCAACGCCGACCATCCGGAATAGCTACAACGTTTGAGCGCGGCACTGCTGGGTAGCCGCTTACCGTAGGAGACTCTTTACCGGGGAGGTGTCATACCATGACGATGGATATTTCTTACGCCATGCTGTTTCTGCTATGGCTGGTGATTGTGCTATTCATACTATCGGCTGTTTGGTCCGTGGTGAGCAATCGTAGCCATTAGCAGGGACCCAACAGGGCTCGGTTGAGTCGATGTTTTTTCCGATGTGGGTGGTGGTGACCCACTTCCTGAACATCTTTTTTCTGTTGCTGCTGGCCCGCTCCGGGCTCGAGGTGCTCTCCGCGTTCCCGAAGCTGTACTGGAACGATGATTGTCCGCCGGGACGGGAGTGGGCCCGGTTCTCCGCAAAAATGTACGGCGCCGATTCGCGAAAGATGTGGTCCTCGCTGGACGAAGAGGAGGGGTGGAGCCCGCTGATCGCGCTGCCGGGACGCAAGAATCTGGGCTTAGGCCGGCACTGGCATTTCATGAGCGTGCAGTTCTGGATCCTCACCGGCGCGGTCTACATCGCACTGGTGTTCGCCACCGGCTACTGGCGCTACCTCATCCCCACCCACTGGTCGCTGTTCCCGGACTCGATCAGAGCCGTGGGCGCCTACCTGCAGTTCCACCTTCCCAGCAAGATTCCCGGGCAGCCCTACGAACCGGCACAGAAGCTGGCCTACTTCGTGGTGATCTTCCTGTTGGCCCCGTTCCAGATCGCCACCGGCGCGGCGATGTCCCCGGCGGTGCTGGCCCGCTTCCCCCGTTACGGCAAGTTGTTCGGCGGCAAGCAGGGCGCGCGCAGCCTGCACTTTCTGGGGTTGTGCGCGTTCGCGGCGTTCACCGCGGTGCATACCTTCATGGTCATCATCCATGGGGTCCCCGGTGAGTTCGCCAAGATCGTGCTGGCCGACCCGAGCGGTAACCGGACGCTGGCGCTGGCGATCGGGCTGCTGGGAATCTTCCTCATCCTGCTGTTCCACGTGATCATCAGCTGGTTCTCGCTGCGCTACCGGCGCAAGACCCAACACCTGCTGGGATTCATGGTCAACCCGTTCGAGGGGGTCATCTCCCGGGTGTTCACCTCCCGGCAGCGCTTCCACCGCGCCGACATCTCGCCGTATCACCGGGTCAACGGCTACCCGCCGGTCGGTGCGGACTACGAGCGGATGGCCGCCGGCGGCTTCGCCGACTACCGGCTGCTGATCGGCGGGTTGGTGACGCACCCGGTATCGCTGTCGCTGGAACAGTTACGAGCGCTGGGGCAGCAAGCTCAGATCGTCAAGCACAATTGCATCCAGGGCTGGACCGCTATCGCGGAATGGGCCGGTGTCCCGATGAACACGATCATCGATCTGGTCGGCCCCACCCCGGAGGCCCAGCATGTGGTCTTCTATGCCATGGACGACAAGGGCCTCACCGAGGGCGAGGGCCGCTACGGGTTCTTCTACGGGTCGATCCCGCTGTATCTGGCCTGCAAACCGCAGACCATCCTGGCCCTGGAGATGAACGGCGCCCCGCTGCCCATCGAGCACGGCGCCCCGGTCCGGTTGCGCATCGAGACGCAACTCGGTTTCAAAATGGTCAAATGGATCACGGCGATCGAATTCGTCGCCGATACCGCCAACATCGGCATGGGGCAGGGCGGCTGGCGGGAAGACCAGCAGTACTACGCCAACGCCGCCGGTATCTAGCGATGACCGGCAACCCGCACCTCGGCACCGACCCGGCGACTGATCCTGCGGCGGTGCAGGCCACGATCGACCAGATCCGGGCGCAACTGCTGGGTGGTCGCGGCCCCGGCGCCAGCTCTGCGGAGATCGACCGGAACACCCGGGCCCGCACGTGTCTGGGCGGGCAGCCGACGGCGCAGCGGCGTGAGGCCGTGGCGCACCAAACCGCGATCGCCCGCGGTGGTAGGTGACGGCAATATCTTTGCGCTCAACCTGTCACCGTCGCGTCATGCACCGGCCATAAAGTGAGGCTACCCTCACTCCCGATGTATCGGCCTGGTAAGGCGAGCGAGGTAAGGGTGCCCCGTGGGCGACAGACACAATCCGCGTTTCAGGTCGAACAGGCCGAGCGCACGCCGAGCCACCGCGGGAGGACCCTGCTGCAGCTCACTGCGCTGTATCTGCTCCATGCCCGGGCGCCGGTCAGCCTGACCGACCTAGCGCGGGCTCTCGGCACTGAGCCAGCAGCGGCATCGGCACTTATCGATGGGCTTATCGGTGCAGGTCTGGTAGGACGTAGGGCGGACATGCGCCACCGTGCGCATGTCGTGCTGACCCTTACTCCCACCGGAGAAGCGATTCTCGCCGGTCCCGGTTCGGACCCCGCTACCCGGCTGCGCGCGGTATTCAACGACGCGAGCGCGGTATGCCGCACCGTTTTGGTGTGTTGAGGTAGGGAAACGTGCTCTATTAGTCAACCCAGCATGGGCCAGATGAATCATTTGGCTAATACGCGGCACTCTGGCTAAGCCAGCAGTGGTACCACATTGTGGTGTGATCCGAATCACCGTCCGGCATTTGTTTGGTGTTCTCCGGACAAGGTGATCCGGCGGTTGTGGAGGGGATTACTGGTGAACAGGGAAGGAATCGATCACCATGAGGAGCACTCACGGGCGGCTAAGCACGCTGCGGCAGGGACCGGACCACCTGCCCATGCTGGATCGGGGAGCACACCGCAGCCCCGAGCACGGTGCGTGCCTGATGGAGTACGTCTCGGTGCTGGCGGGGACCCCGTTCAGTGACCGTCCCAACTGCACCCACCCGGCGTTGGCGCTCGTCGCTCGCTGGGTGAACGATCACACCACCGACCCGGCGGCTCGAGCTCGGCTCGCGGTCCTGGCGCCAGATTTGATCGGCACCCGCTCCGCGGATCCCCGGCTCACGCTGACCGTAGTCGCGTGCTGCCTGCGCGCCGCAGTGACCGCCCGCCCGCAGGACCGCTACCTGCAGTGGTTGCTGCGGCACACCGAAGCCCAGCTGGCCCGGTGGGAGCATCCCTGGGCGCGATGGTGGGCTCGATGGCTGGGCACGGTATGGGAACCCACGGCGTGGTCCCGGCTCGGCACCCTGCGCTTGGCCCTGCGCCGCACGAGTGGCGTGCGCGGACCGCGCCACGACGATCGACTGCGCGAACTGCTAGAGCAAGCAATCACAGGCTGCCGCGAGCTGCTCAGCCAGCAACGGAGCTCGACGGAGGAGCCAGCGTGCTTACCGGTAACCGAAGAGTCCGGTGCCCTGACGGCAAGCTAGCGTCACAGCTAGATCATCGTCCGCTGGTATGGCCGCTGAGGTTCACGGCCATACCAGCGCTGGTGGGGTGTTCGGCACAGCGCACGGGGTATTGCTCGACCGTGAAAAAGATCCTGGAACTGCTGGTCTGCTTCCTGCACCCAATCGCCGTGGTGCTGGTGTGGCTCAACCTGTCCGCCCGGGGTGACCTCGCCGGAGGTCAGAAGCTCGCCTGGGGCATCTTCGCGTTGATCCCGCTGGTTCCGTTCCTCTACGTGCTCACCGGTGGTGACCTATGGTGAGGGACCTGCTGCGGCCTGCTTGCCTGCCTATCCCTGCGGCCGCGGGTCGTCCGACTCGTCGGGCAGCCGCCCAGTGGCGGTGACGTGGCGCGCCACCTCGGCTAGGTCGCGGTGCAGCCGCTGGCTGGCCCGGTATAACTCGGATAACGCCTCGTCGGCGCTGAGCTTTCCGGTTGCCATCAGAATGCCGCTCGCCACGCCGATCTCCCGCTGCACCCTGGCCATGCGGCGAGGATCGACCTCGTCGCCGAGTGCGTCAGTGATCAGCGCCAGCGAACAGTAGGCGGCAAAAATGGTCCCGATCGCGGCCGCGACATCGTCGAAAGCATGTGGCCAGGTGGAGTAGAAACTCAACACGGCCCCGCGATGCCGCCCCAGATACAGCCGATAGCTGATCATGCTGCGAATGCCGCAGGCCTGGACAGCCCGCTCGCCGAACTTCGGCCACCGGGGATCGGTGGCCAAGTCATCGGCCTTGAGGTAATCGTCAACGACCAGGACATCCAACGCTGGACCCTCGCCGGCGTCGAACTGGACGGCATTCACCTGGTCGGGTACCACATCAGTACTGGCCAGCGTCCGCGGCCGGCCGTCCTCGACCATGATCACGCCCGCATGCGCCGCACCGGGCATGACCCCTACAGCGACGTCCACGATCCGCTGCGGGGTCAGCTTTGCCTTACCGCCATCGAGCAGCACCTCGACCAGCATGTGAAACGCATCGGCCAGCTCGCCCAACCCCCGGCCGAGTTCCGCTCGTTCATCCGCCTCCATGTGTCATCCCCACACTCCGCAGGCCAGCCGGGTTCTTTGGCACTGTGGTGAAGTTGGACAGGAGTGCACTTCTTGCCGCGGCGCCAGCTTCAGCTTTCGGCCGCGAAGCTTGCTCTGAGCGGGCAGAATCCGCAAGTCTCATCTTGGGCAGATCGCTGGCGGCGGCTGCGGCACGGCGAGCGGGTGCTGGCAGCACGCGGTTCATCGGCGGGCGGATGGGGTGTGAAAAGGCAACGGTCTACATTTGATCCGCCTAGCATTCTGGTCGCCGAGTTCATATGAACTCGGCGACAAGAGCATTAGTGACGAACGACAATCACGATGAACTGCGGCTGGCTCCTATGGCCATCAAGATAGCCAGCGCTCCCAGCAGAAGGATTCCCGAGGTGATCCCGAGGACGAGCCAGATCCAGGTTTGCATATGCGCCTCCAGATAATTCGGTGTACCACTACCTATCGCTTTCCACCGGTATGCCGCGATAAACCTGTTGCCGTGGCCTGTCTTGCTGTGCGCTAGGTCACGAATCGGCGGTGCCTTTGCGAATCAGCTCGATGGCCGCACGGGGTCGCGCGGCATGAGGCTGGCCACCGCGTCAGCCGCGTCGCCGACGAACAACGCCCGGCCGCCCCGGATGCGCTCGGCGCGCAGCGACGGGTTGCCGGTGAGCCTGCTCACCGCGTCCCGCAGCGCAGGCTCGTCGTCGACCAGGTCGGTCAACCCCAGTGCAGCCAGCTCGCTGGCATCGTGCCGACCGTGTCCGGTGATCGGCCGGAAGGTCACCACCGGCAGCCCCACCCGCAGCGCCTCCTTGGAGGTGAGCCCGCCGGCGTTTTCGATCAGCACGTCGGACGCGGCCATCAGGCCGGCCATATCGGACACCCAGCCGAGCGCCACGGTGCCCGGGATGGCTGCGAGCTCGTCACGCAGCACTTCGTTGCGGCCGCAGACCACCACAGGTACCCAGCCGGGCCAGCGCGCGATGGCGGCCACGGCCTCCCGTACGGTCCCGAGGCCCAGTGACCCGCCGACG
>DASQVU010000422.1:0-4226 GCA_035640615.1 Pseudonocardiaceae bacterium | reverse complement strand
GGCCACAATGTGATCGCGGCGACCGCCGTCGGAACCGGCCTGGCCCTGGCCGCCGTGGCCGACGAACTCGGGCTGACAGTGCGGGTGATGGGTACGCCGGCTGAGGAAGGCGGCGGTGGGAAGATTCTGTTGCTGCAACGGGGTGCCTTCGCCGGCGCCCACCTGGCGATGATGACCCACCCGGGTCCCCTCGATGTCGTCGAGTGGCCCATTATCGCCGGTCAGCGGTTGCGCATCCGCTACACCGGCAAGGAGTCTCATGCTTCCGCTCACCCGGAGCTGGGCATCAATGCCGCCGACGCCCTCACCGTCGCCGGCGTGGCCATCGGGCTTCTGCGTCAGCACATCCGTGCCACCGACCGGGTCCACGGGATCGTGACCCACGGTGGACAGGCGCCCAACATCGTGCCCGCCCACACCGAAGCTGAGTACGTGGTTCGGGGCGCCACGGTAGCCGAGTTCGAGGTGATGCGGGAGCGCGTCATGCGTTGTTTCCAGGCAGGGGCGCTGGCCACTGGGGCCACCCTAGACGTACTGCCTCGCCACGAGCCCTACGCCGAGATGCACCACGATCCCGATATCGCCGCCGCCTATCGGCGCAACGCCGAGGCTCTCGGCCGCACATTCGGACCGTTTGACCCCCACGCTGCCGCATCGACCGACATGGGCAACGTGTCTCTGGCCATCCCCTCGATCCATCCAGGCATCGGCATCGACTCCCTCCCAGCCGTCAACCACCAGCCCGAGTTCGCCGCCCACTGCGCTACCCCGGCAGCCGATCATGCCCTCCACGATGCAGCGATAACCATGGCCTGGACAGCCATCGACTGCGCCACGGACCCGGCCGTGCGCGCTCGGCTGCTCAACACGCAAGACCATTCCACGTGCTGAGTCTCGGGCCATTCTGTCGGCAGACTCGGCGATACCGTCCACCGAACAAGAGCGCAAGGGCTTAGTTCGTCATCGTTCGGATTCCCCTACCACCCAGGCCGGGACATCAAGCCCTACGACAACAGTGTTACATTGACTCATGTAACTTGCGCTAGTGTGACAGCGCGCGTAGGTTGATTCCGTGTCGGAACAGTCCGAACAGATGACGGTCGACGAACTGGCCCGCCGGGCACGCACCACTACCCGCAACATCCGGAATTACCAGACCATCGGGCTGCTGCCGCCACCCTCGCTGGTGGGGCGGGTTGGGTACTACCACGAGGGGCATCTGGGGAGGCTGCGGCTGATTGCCCGGCTCCAGGAGCAGGGCTTCACCTTGGCGGGGATCCGCGAGCTCGTTCAAGCCTGGGAGCAGGGCCGGAGTCTGGGTGATCTGCTCGGTTTCGAGCAGGTGCTGACCTCTCCCTGGAGTGTGGAGGAGCCTGAGTACCTGACCGCCGAGGAACTCCTTGCGATGTTCCCGCAGGCGGCGCAGGACCCCTCGCTCGGGCTGCGGGCTGTCGATCTCGGCCTCATCCAGCCCGAGGGGGACCGGTTCCGGGTGCCCAGTCCGACCATGCTGCGGGCTGGCGCCGAGCTGGTCGCCGCGGGCATCCCGCTGGCCGCTACGCAAGACGAGTTCGCGGCACTGCGCACCGACATGGAGCGCGTCGCAACACGCTTTGTCGAACTTTTCGAGCGCCACGTGTGGCAGCCCTTTGTCGACGCGGGGATGCCGTCCGAGCAGCTCCCGCAGGTCACCGAGGCGCTTCGCCGGATGCGCCCGCTGGCCGCCACGTCGGTCCAGGCGATGCTCGCCCGGGCCATGGAACACCAGACGGCAGCATCCACCGCCGCACAGGTGAAATTGATCTCCGAGGGTGGTCCGGCGCCGGAGCAGGAGGGGCAGCAATGAAGCATGTGACTCCCGATCAGTGGGCCTACGTATTAGTGCCCTTCCTGGTCTACGGCGGCATCGTCGGCTACCTGTCTGCTTTGGGCTGGGCCACAGCCTTGCGGAACGACCGGGACAGCAATCCCCTGCTGATGCTCTTCAAGACCATCTCCGCCGGGTTGGAACGCGTGACCGGTTATCCGGGCTGGGCCATGGCTGGCGGGCTAAGCGGGCTGTGGTCTCTCGGCACCGCCGCTGTCGGCCTCTACTGGGACGTTGCCTGGCATATCGACTTCGGGCGAGACAAGCAGCTGTTTACCCCACCACACACCATGATCGTCATCGGGTTGGCCGGCATCGTCTACACCGCATGTATCGCCACATTGTTCGCCACCCTCGACGACGCGCCGGTCGGAATACGCATTCAAGACCTGCGCATTCCCTACTCGGCGATACCCATGGCCGCGTTGGGCATCGGCGCTTTGGGCAGCTTTCCGCTCGACGCGTTGTGGCACCAGGCCTATGGCCTCGACGTCACGTTGTGGAGCCCCACCCATCTGATGATGGTGGGCGGTGGTGGCCTGGCCACCATCGCCACCTGGCTGATGCTCGTCGAGGGCCGCCCAGCCGGGCGCGCCACGCTGCTTGGCCGGGGCATCGTCGCGCTGGCTTTGGGCGCCATCCTGGTTGGCCTGTCGTGCTTCGAAGGCGAGTTCGACTTCGGCGTGCCTCAGTTCCAGGTGATCTACCTACCAGTACTGATCTCCGCGGCCGCCGGCTTCGCTCTCGTCCTGGCCCGGGCCGCGCTCGGACCGTGGGGAGCGGTTAAAGCTCTCGTGGCGTACCTCATCGTGCGCGGTTCCGTCGCGCTCATCGTCTGGGGTGCACTGCACCACACCTTCCCCCGGTTCCCCCTGTACCTGGCCAGTGCCTTGGTGGTGGAAGCCGTGGCCGCCTGGCTGGGCACCGGCAACCGCCTGCGCTACGCCCTGGTCTCTGGGGTGGGAATCGCCACCCTGGGCATAGCGGGCGAGCTGGCGTGGGTGAAGCTGTCCGGCTGGGGTGACCTGCCCGCTAATGACGCCCGGATCTTCCTCGTCGTCCCGGCCGCGGCAATCGCCGCCGCCGTGCTCGGTGGTGCCCTGAGCAAGCCCATCCGGGCCCAGCGGGCGGTACCGGCGCTGGCCGCCGGCCTAGCCGGCCTTGTCCTCGCCGGCACCTTGCTCGCCCTGCTGCCCCGCAACGTAGGCAACGTCAACGCAACGATCCGGCTGACTCCGGTGGGCGAGCAGGCCATCGTTGGCGTTGAGCTTCAGCCCGCAGACGCGGCGCGCGACGCGACGGCCTTTGGGGTCGTCTCCTGGCAAGGCGGAGGCCGGGTCAGCGCAAAGCTCAACGAAGTAGGCCCGGGCCGCTATGTCTCAGACCGTCCTTTGCCTATTACCGGCGACTGGAAGACCATGGTGGGCCTGCAGCGGGGCGATGAGGTCATGGCCGCCCCGGTGTATTTCCGGGCCGACCCAGAAATCGACGCACCCGCGATTCCGGCGTTGCCACAGCGGCAGACGGCGTTCGTCCGCAACACCACGTTGCTGCTCCGCGAGCAGCACCCCGGACCGGCCTGGCCCGGCGTGCTGGGCTACGGCGGGCTGGCCACCGCGGCACTGGTGTGGAGTGCGCTGTTCGCCTTCGTCGCCCACCGGCTCTCCGATGCCGGCGCCGAACCTCTCGTACCTCAGCCGGTTAGGCCGGCACAGGCACCTGACAGCGCCCTGCGGGACACGCTGCCGCAGCAGGACTCGCTGGCCCCACCCCGGGGCCGACCAAGTCCCTAACGACCCGCCGCCACCACCAAGCCCGCGCTTGAAGACCTTCACTCGGGAGATTCCGGCATGCGCTCTCACCCGGTCCCGCTACCCCACCAGGACCACGGCTCGACACAACCTGCGGATCACGTGGATGTGCTCATCGTAGGTGCCGGCCTGTCCGGGATCGGCGCGGCCTGCCACTTGCGGCAGCGCTGCCCACGCAAGACGTTCGCGATCCTGGAAGCCCGAGGGGCTATCGGCGGAACGTGGGATCTGTTTCGGTATCCGGGTGTCCGCTCGGACTCCGACATGTTCACCCTGGGATACTCATTTCACCCGTGGACGCATCCCCAAGCCATCGCTGATGGTGCCTCCATCAGCCAATACATCCGAGACACCGCGCGCGAGTACGGGGTAGATCAGCACATCCGTTTCCATCACCGGGTATTGCGGGCCGACTGGTCCAGCGAACACGCCCGCTGGACCGTCGAGGCGCAGCGGACAGACACCGCCGAGTCAGTAGTGCTGACGTGCAGCTTTCTGTTCGTCTGCTCGGGCTATTACCGATACGACAAGGGATACACCCCGCAGCT
>DASQVU010000421.1:0-2929 GCA_035640615.1 Pseudonocardiaceae bacterium | reverse complement strand
TAGCTCAGCGACGTGCTGGCTGGTGGGCAGGCGTTCATGCCACCACGGTGGCGCGGCGGCCAGCGGGCCGCGCACCCAGACATCGCCGTCTTCAGCCCAGGTCGGCACAGTGCCGCCCAACGTGAGCAAGCTCTCAGGCGCCCGGCCGAGTTCTCGGGTGAGAACCCACGCAGCGCCGACGGTGGGATGTCCGGCGAAAGGAATCTCCGTGGTAGGCGTGAAGATCCGCACTTCGCCCCGTTCCAGGTCGTCGAAGAAGATCGTCTCGCTATAGCCGAGCTTGGTCGCCAGTTCCTGGCGCTGCTGTGCTTCGGGCAGCGCCGACCCGTCCAATACCACACCCAACGGGTTACCGAACGCACCGTGCGCGTCGGTGAACACGCGCACTACTTCAATGTTCATGCTGGCTTCCCGTCTCAGCGCGGGTACATCCCTCCGTCGATGCTGATCACCTGGCTGTTGACGTAGCCGTTGCGCAGCACCGCGAGCGCGAGGTCAGCAACCTCTTCTGGGCGGCCCACGCGGCCGACCGGCGTGGAGGTGCCTAGCTGCTGCGGATCACCGGGCAGCATCCCGGTCTCGACGAACCCCGGTGCAAGGACGTTGACTGTGACCCCTTGCGGGGCTACCCGGGCGGCCAGGAAATGCGCGAGGCCGTGAGTCCAGCCTTGGACGAAGCGTAATCCGGACCGATCACGCCGCCACGAAACGCCGCCACCGAAGAGATGAACAGGACGCGGCCGAAGCCGCGCTCGCGCATCCCCGGCAGTACCGCGCGGGCGAGCAGGAACGGCGAACGCAGGTTGACCGCCAGCGTGTGATCGAAAGCTGCTGCGTCGACGTCCTCGAAGCGGGCCTGGCGCGCGCGGCCGTGATTGGCCACCAGGATGTCCACCGGTCCCAGCGCCGCCTCGACGTCTTCGACCAGCCGTTGCGGACCAGCTGGGTCTGCCATGTCGGCGCCAAACGTGCCCGCAACACCGCCGCCGGAGACGATCTCAGCCGCAAGCGCCTCGGCCGGCTTGGCGTTGTTCCCGTAGGCGAGGGCGATCTTACCGACCTCAGCGGCGAGGAGCCGGCAGATCGCACCACCGATCCCGCCACTGGCTCCAGTGACCAGAGCGATACGCCCGGTCAGCTGCCCTGCGTGCGGCACTGCTCCACGCTACCCGTCCCCGACATGGAGACATATCAGGGACGGGGAGGGGAGGAGATGGGGATGGCAGAACGCTCGGTTACCCGTTGAGCTGGTATATCGCCGCCCGAACGGTCTGCGCGAACGGCACCCCGAGTTCTTCGTAGACCTTAAGAGCGTCGCGCCAGAGCTCACCGGCTTGGCTTCGTTCTTCCGTATCGGAGGCGACTTGGCCCAACGCCCATAATGCCTCCGCTTCGCCGAGCCGGTCACCGAGGTTCCGAGCCAGGGTCAAGCCCTGAGTGTGATATTCGCGGGCCTGGACGTGCTGCCCGACGAGTCGCTCGACCTCGCCCAGTCCGCGCAGCGCCAAGACCTCACCGAGCCGATAGCTGAGGCTTCGGGCGAGCGTCAACGCCTGGATGTGGTGCTCGCGAGCCTGGTCGTATTGGCCGACGAGTCGCTCGACCTCGCCTAGCCCGCGCAGCGCCAGGATTTCGCCGAGCCGGTAACTCAGGCTTCGGGCGAGGGTGAGGGCTTGGGCGTAGTACCTGCGGGCCTGGTCGTGCTGGCCGACGCGCAACTCGACTTCGCCCAGTCCGCGCAGCGCCAGGATTTCGCCGAGCCGGTCGCTGAGGTTCGGGCGAGGGTGAGGGCTTGAGTGTGGTATTCGCGGGCTTGGTCGTACTGGCCGACGAGTCGCTCGACCTCGCCCACCCCCCGCAGCGCTGAGATTTCCTCGGGTCGGTCACCGAGTTGGCGGGATGCCAACCCAGCAGGCGAAACGCCCGGCGCTGCTCATCGGTCAGCAACCGGTAGGACCACTCGAAGGCGGACCGCACCGAGAGATGCTCGGCCATGAACGCATCGAGCGCCTCGGTTCGATCGGCAAAGTCTGCCGCGACTTCGGCGAGCAGCTCACCCCGGTGATGACGTAACCGCCCAGCGATGAGCCTGATCGCCAGCGGCAAACGACCACACGCGGCCAGAATCTGCCGCACCGCGTCACGATCCTCACACCGCTGGGCACCGACCAGCGCGACGAACAACCGCTCGGCTTCATCCCAGTCCAACACGTCCAGGGACAGCGGGTAGGCGTCAGTCAGGCCGGTCAGTTTCCGCCTGCTGGTGATCAGTACGAGGCAGCCGCGCGCCTCCGGGAGCAGCGGCAACACCTGGTCACTGCTCAGGGCGTTGTCCAACACGATCAGCATGCGCCGCGAGTAGATGTGGTGCCGCCACTGGTCCTGCCGCTCCGTCAGGTCAGCCTTGACCTCGGGCGGCACGCCGAGTTGCAGCAGCATCTGCTCCAACGCCCCGAAAGGTGCACGCGGCTGCATCCCCGGCGTGTGGCCGTACAGGTCGACCCAGATCGCCCCGTCCGGGAAGCTCTTGGCGAACTCCTGGGCGGCCCGCCGAGCGAACGCCGTCTTCCCCACCCCGGCCATGCCATCGATCGCATAGATAGTGACTCCGGTCGCTTGGGAAGCCTGTTCGGTGATGCGAGCGCGCAGATCGGCCATCGGCCCGTCCCGGCCGGTGAAATGGGTGATCTCGCTGGGTAGGCCACCGCCCGACCGTTCGCATAACGGCCCAGACACCGGCGAGGTCAACGATTTTTCGATGCGGGTCGGCGCGCGACGCCCTCGCTGGTGTGGTATTGCTAGATCTAGCGTATCGCCGTAGCGCAAATCGCTGATGTCTAAATAAGCCTGCCGGTCACCGTTGGGCATTCTTTCCAGATCGTCGACGTCGACCAGCCGGTCCCAGGTAGTTTCGTAGATGGCGGCCAGT
>DASQVU010000420.1:0-3813 GCA_035640615.1 Pseudonocardiaceae bacterium | reverse complement strand
GGCCGCGGGGGTGCCCAAACCCGCCAGGGCCGGCCGAGAAGCCTTCACGGCCCAGCTGGCCACGGATCTGTCCACCCGGGGCGCTCTGGTGCTCGACCCGGATGTGTTGGACCGGCTTGATCGGGTGGACACCATCGTGGTGGACGACCAGGCTCTGGTGACGGGCCGCCAGGTGGTCGATGAGGTGCTTGCTCTGGCTCCTGGTGTCGAGAGTGTGGAGTTGTTCCAGCGGGCTCACGAGGTGATCGATCTCGATCTGGCGCATACCGATCCGTCCCGGGCCGCGCGCCGTAGCAACCGGGCTGGCTGGGCCGCCAGGTCGTGGGCCGAGGGTCCGTTCGACCAGCGATCCGGTGGCGGGGATATCGATTTCAAGCATCCCGAGTTGGTGGTCGAGGCTCGACGTAGGGCGCGCGAGTGGTCTGCCTGCGGTGCCACCGTGTTCGTGCTGTTGCGCGAGTCCCAGCCGGTGGGCCTGGTCGCCATCGCCGCGGAGCTGGACCCACTCGCCGAAGCGATGGTGGCCGCCTCCGGCCGCGCCGGGTTGGTGCTGGTCGCGGAGACCATCCCCGGTTTGCATCGCAGGCTCGACGCCGACGGCGCGGTGGAGGGCGGGGCCGGGCTGACCGGTTCGGTGCGCGCATTACAGGCCAGTGGGCATGTGGTGGCCGTCATCTCCGCGCGTGACGGATCGGTACTGGCGGCTGCCGACGTCGGTATCGGGATTGTCGATGAGGCCGGGATGGTGCCCTGGGGGGCGCATGCGATGTTCCCCGCCCTGACCGAGGCCAGCATCCTGCTGCGTGCCGTACCCGCGGCCCGGGATAACAGCCGCACCAGCGCGATCCTGTCCGTCGCCGGGTCCTCGGTGGCAGCGCTGTTCGCCGCCCTGGGCCCGGCAATGGGGTCAGGCGCGCGGGCAGCGTTCCCGGTCAACCTGGCCAGCCTGTTCGCCATCGCCACCGGTACCTGGGCGGGTCTTGGTCCAGCCCGAGGGCCGGCACCGGTGCCCGTCGAGCGAACCCCCTGGCATGCGATGTCCCCGCAAGCCGCGCTGGAGCGGCTCGAGAGCCGGCCCGGGGGATTAAACCAGCACGAGTCGCAACGGCGCCGCGCTGAGCAGCCCAGCAGCGGAGCCGAGCCGGAAGTGAGCCTGGCCCGGGCGTCGGTGGAGGAGCTGGCCAACCCGCTGACCCCGGCGCTGGCCGGCGGTGCCGGGCTGTCGGCCAGCGTCGGCTCGATCGCCGACGCGGTCATCATCGCCGGTGTGCTCGCTGTCAATGCGCTCATCGGTGGCGCCCAGCGGCTGGGCACCAACCGGGCGCTGCGGGCGCTGCGCCGCACCAGCGCTGGGCAGGTCACGCTGCGCCGGGACGGCATCGCGCGCACCGCATCGGCCGACGAGCTGGTGCCGGGCGACGTCATCGAGCTACACGCTGGTGACACTGTCCCCGCCGACTGCCGGCTGCTGGAGGCCGCCGGCGTGGAGGTCGACGAGTCCAGCCTGACCGGGGAGTCGGCGCTGGTGACCAAGGAGGTGGCGGCCACCGCAGCGGCATCGCTGGGGGACCGACACAGCATGCTCTACCAAGGCAGCGTCATGGCCGCCGGACAGGCGAGCGGTGTGGTCGTGGCCACCGGGGAGCGCACCGAGGCCGGGCGTACCGCGCGGCTGACCGACCAGCCGCCCCCACCCACGGGCGTGCAGACCCGACTGAAGGAGCTGACCAGCCAGACCTTGCCGGTTTCCATCGGCGCTGGCCTGGGGCTGTTGGGTATCGATTTGCTGCGGGGCAGCCCGATCGATCAGGCCGTGGGTCGCGCGGTCAGCCTGGCGGTGGCCGCGGTGCCCGAGGGACTGCC
This sequence comes from Pseudonocardiaceae bacterium, assembly GCA_035640615.1. Taxonomy (GTDB): domain Bacteria; phylum Actinomycetota; class Actinomycetes; order Mycobacteriales; family Pseudonocardiaceae. The sequence goes on along the minus strand of DASQVU010000420.1, from coordinate 1,950 downwards.
GTTCGTGGCGACGGTCGCTCAGCTGGCCTCCGCCCGCCGGTTGTCTGCCCGCGGCGCCCTGGCCCGCAATCCCTCCACCATCGAGGCGCTGGGCCGGGTCAACGTGCTGTGCTTCGACAAGACCGGCACCCTGACCGAGGGCCGGATCCGGCTGCGGCAGGTCTGCGACGGCCAGCGCACCGCTGGGCTCGACGAGCTTGACGAGCACCTACGGCAAGTCATCGCCGTGGCCGTGCGCGCCAGCCCCTGGCACCAACAACAGGTGCCACACCAAACGGACCGGGCCGTCTTACGCGGCGCCCGAAAAGCCGGCGTCACCCCCGACGAGGGCCTCGATGAGGTGCACCTGCTGGATGAGCTGGTCTTCGAGCCTTCCCGCGGCTACCACGCGGCGCTGTGGCGTTGCCGGACCACCCACCGGCTTAGCGTCAAGGGCGCCCCCGAGGTGGTGCTGCCACGGTGCACCTGGTGGCGCCGTACCGAGGGCATCGAATGGCTCGATGACCCCGCGCGCCGCCAGATCGAACACGGGATCAATGCGCTGGCCCGGCGCGGCTACCGGGTGCTGGCCGTGGCCGAGCGCACCACCTCCGAGCGCCCTGGCCTTGACGAGTCCCGGCTGCATGATCTGGAGTTCTGCGGCCTGCTCGCGCTGGCCGACCCGATCCGACCCACCGCCGCTGCGTCCGTGGACACCCTCATACACGCCGGCGTGGAGGTCATCATGCTCACCGGCGATCACCCCAGCACCGCCGAGGCCATCGCCGTAGAACTAGGCCTGCTCAACGGACGGCGGGTACTCACCGGCCCACAGCTAGACGGCATGGACGACCAGCAGCTCGCCGCCGCGCTCCCCGATATTTCCGTCTTCGCCCGGGTCGACCCGGCCCAAAAGGCGCGGATCGTGCGCCAGCTCCGCCACGCCGGTCACATCGTCGCGGTCACCGGAGACGGCGCGAATGACGCCCCCGCCATCCGACTGGCCGACGTCGGCATCGCGCTGGGCAAAAAAGCCACCCAAGCTGCCCGGGACGCCGCCGACGTGGTCGTCACCGACAACCGGATCGAAACGATCACCGATGCCATCGTCGAGGGCCGCGCGATGTGGTCCTCGGTCCGCGACGCGTTATCCATCCTGCTCGGTGGCAACCTCGGCGAGATCGCCTTCACCGTCGGTGCAGGATTGTTCAGCGGCCGCCCCACCCTCAACACCCGGCAACTGCTGCTGGTCAACCTGCTCACCGACGTGCTGCCCGCGATGGCCGTGGCCGTGCGCCCACCACCACAGACCACCGCGGATCAGCTACTGGCCGAGGGACCAGAGGCCTCCCTCGGATCAGCACTGACCCAAGACATGTACCTACGCGCGGCCGCCACCGCCGGTGCCGCTACCGCTGCCTGGCTCCTGGCCCGACCAGCCAGCCTGCCCGGACAGACCAGCACCACCGCACTGGTCGCGCTCGTCGGCGCCCAGCTCGGACAAACCCTCGCCGTGCCCGGTCGCACCCCTCTCGTCGTCGGGGCAGTCCTCGGATCCGAAGCGCTGCTGGCGATCATCGTGCAAGTACCCGGAGTCAGCCACTTCTTCGGCTGCCGACCCCTACTACCCCACCAATGGACCATCGCTCTGGGCTCAGCCGCCACCGCCACCCTCACCGCCCTGCTCTGGCAACGAGCCAACCCACCGACCACCACCCTGCCCAACCATCCAAGCTAGGCGCGCCACGGGGCGACCCAGACCTCCGCTACCGACGACGGCGACAACCACTAACGGCGTCTCAGCTTGATGGGGGCATTCCGCTGGGCCGTCCCGACGACGATGTACCAGCTTTAGCCGAGTGAGTCCGCTGAGACGGGGTGGTGGTTTCCTTCGTCGCTGTGGTGGAGGACGTCGTCCGGGTTGCCGGCTGCGGTGGGTGAGTCTCGGAGCCTCTCACAAGGGCGGTTCCA
>DASQVU010000419.1:0-3444 GCA_035640615.1 Pseudonocardiaceae bacterium | reverse complement strand
CACCGCCAAGGCGATCACCTCCGGCGGAAACCGAAACCCGGCCAACGCCGAGGGCGCCACCGAGCGGGTGACACAGCGAGCGGCTCTCCTGCGTCAAGCATGACAACCGCTGCTCCCCATCCCGGACGCAACAGTGCCCCGCTGGGTCACCCAGATCCTGTCCCGGAAAACGAAGAACAACCCCGTGCTCATCGGCGACCCGGGAGTGGGCAAGACCGCCATCGTCGAAGGCCTCGCCCAGCGCATCGTCAATGGCGACGTCCCCGAAGGGCTCCGGGATAAAACGATCTTTGCACTGGACATGGGGTCCCTGGTCGCAGGCGCGAAGTACCGCGGCGAATTCGAAGAGCGGCTTAAGGCTGTGCTCTCGGAGGTGGGCGCCGCCCAGGGTCGAATCTTGCTGTTCGTTGACGAGCTGCACACTGTGGTCGGCGCCGGCGCCGGCGAAGGTGCTATGGACGCCGGCAACATGCTCAAACCCATGCTGGCCCGCGGCGAGCTGCACATGATCGGCGCCACCACGGTTGAGGAGTACCGCAAGCACATCGAAAAAGACGCCGCGCTGGAACGCCGATTCCAGCCGATCTTGGTCGATGAGCCCTCTGTGGAAGACGCCATCTCGATCCTGCGCGGGCTGCGGGAGCGCCTGGAGGTCTTCCACGGCGTGCGCATTCAGGACAATGCGCTGATCGCCGCGGTCACCCTGTCGCATCGCTACATCTCCGATCGGTTCTTGCCCGACAAGGCCATCGATCTGGTCGATGAGGCCTGCGCGATGCTGCGCACCGAGATCGATTCCCAACCCGCCGAGCTGGACCAGGTCAGCCGCCGGGTGATGCGCCTGGAAATCGAAGAGGCAGCGCTGGCCAAGGAGGACGACCCGGCCAGCCGGGCCCGGCTCGAGGAATTGCGTCGAGAACTGGCCGACCTGCGCGGCGAAGCCGATTCCATGCGCGCCCAGTGGGAGGCCGAGCGGCAAGTCATCCACCGGGTCCAGGGACTGCGGGAAGAACTGGAACGGGTGCGCCTGGAAGCCGAAGCCGCCGAGCGGGCCTACGACCTCAACAAGGCCGCGGAGCTGCGCCACGGCCGGATACCGCAAATCGAGCGGCGGCTGGCCGCCGAGGAGCAGCAACTCACCAAAAAGCAGGGCGGCCGGCGATTGCTGCGCGAGGTCGTCACCGAGGACGAGATCGCCTCCATCGTCGCGCGCTGGACCGGCATCCCGGTATCCCGGCTGCTTGAGGGCGAGCGGCAAAAGCTGCTGCGGCTGGACGAGATCCTGCACGAACGGGTCGTCGGTCAAGACGAAGCCGTGCAACTGGTCGCCGACGCGGTGATCCGGGCCCGCGCCGGGGTCAAAGACCCCCGCCGCCCCATCGGGTCGTTTCTGTTCCTCGGCCCCACCGGGGTCGGCAAGACCGAGCTCGCCAAGACCCTTGCCGCCGCGTTGTTCGACACTGAGGACAACATGGTGCGGCTGGACATGAGCGAATACCAGGAGCGGCATACCGTCTCGCGGCTGGTCGGCGCCCCACCCGGCTACGTCGGCTACGAAGAAGGCGGGCAACTCACCGAGGCGGTGCGCCGCAAGCCCTACTCCGTCGTGCTGCTCGACGAGGTGGAAAAAGCACACCCAGATGTGTTCAACACCCTGCTGCAGCTGCTCGACGACGGCCGGCTCACTGACGCCCAGGGACGCACCGTCGACTTCCGCAACACCGTCATCGTCATGACCAGCAACATCGGCTCGCAATACCTGCTGGAAGGTGTTACCGGCGACGGACAGATCAAAGACGACGCCCGCACTGCGGTGATGGCCGAGCTACGGCGCCACTTCCGCCCCGAGTTCCTCAACCGGGTCGATGACGTCGTGCTGTTCAAGCCACTGACCCTGCCGGAGATCGAGCGGGTCGTTGACTTGCTGGTCGAAGACCTACGCCGACGGCTCGCGGACCGACGCCTCACCTTGGAGCTCACCGAGGCCGCGCGCCGCCACATCGCCGCCGAAGGCTTCGACCCCGTCTACGGTGCCCGTCCGCTGCGCCGTTACCTGCAACATCAACTAGAAACCCGGATCGGCCGGGCGCTCCTGGCCGGCGACGTACCAGACGGCGCCACAATCACGGTCGACGCCACCACTGACGGGCAGCTCACCGTCACCACCAACCCGCCACAGGACACCACCCCTGCTCACCCCGGGGGGCGAGCCGCATCGTGACCACCAAACCGGACGTTCGAGAAAAAGCAATGAGGAAGCCCGCACGGTCATCGACCTGCGCGCACATCACCTGCGCGGCGGACTCGGGCAGGTGACGCTAACACCACTCGACCCGGGACCGTTCAGTCTCGCGCGCGGCGGCTCAACCGGACTCAGGGCAGGCCGGTCTGGGCAGCGCGGCGGCGCCGTGCTCGCGTTGGTCGTCGGCCGGAAGGCGGGGATACTTATCATTTGTCCATATCCCTCGGCTCGTCGTCGTAGAGCTGCTCCCTGCGTAAACGCATGACGAGCCGTGTTCTTGTGCGCTGACGACCGTTGCTGGATTGTGGATCTGGGTGGGTGTGAGCTCCAGTACGTTGCGCCATTTCGTGGTGATGGTGTGCGGGTGCCAGCTTCTCGGGACCGCCCGCTGACGCGCTGATGACGGTCGGGTGAGGTCGGTGGTGAGAGGCCCGTGCTTCGAGAAGGCGGGCAAGAAGCGGTCCGGTGACTGCCAGGAGGAGCACGTAGGCGGCGGCCAGGGGTCCAAAACGGTGGTCGAGTGGGATGAGTCCGGCGCTTGCCGCGGTGGTGGTGAGACCGGCGATGATGATGGAGAACTCGCCGCGAGGAATCAGCGCGACGCCGGCGCGTAATCGGCCGCGGCGTCCGATGCCAGCCCTGGCCGAGGCCCACCAGCCTGTCGCGATCTTGGTGGCCGCGGTGCCCACGGCCAGCCCCACAGCAAGTGGAAGTACACCGTGGATCTGTGCGGGGTTGATCTGCAAGCCGAAGAAGACGAAGAACACTGCGGCGAACAGGTCTCGTAGTGGGCGCAGCAGTGCCACGGCGCTTTCCGCGACGGGGCCGGACAAGCTCACGCCGACCAGGAACGCACCCACCGTGGCGGAGACGTTGAGCTGGGCGGCCACTCCGGCGACCAGCAGGGTGAGGCCGAGCACGCGTAGCAGCAGCACCTCATCGTTGGGCCCGAACACGAACTGGGCCAACACGCCAGGGAAACGCAACGCGATGACGAATACCGCGACGACGGCGCCCAGCGCCAGGCCGAGGTTCGCGGTGGTCGCCAGTACCCCCAGCCCGGAGATCAGCGCGGCCAGCACGGGCAGGTAAGCCGCCATCGCCACGTCCTCGAATACCAGCACGGCAATGACCACTGGGGTTTCGCGATTGCCCAAATGGCCAAGATCAGCCAGCGACTTCGCAACGATCCCCGAAGATGA
>DASQVU010000418.1:0-2793 GCA_035640615.1 Pseudonocardiaceae bacterium | reverse complement strand
TACGCGAGCGTCTCGCGGACTACCGCGAGATCGGCGCCTGGTTCACCAAGTGGCGAACGGTCATCACGATCGGCAAGGCACTGCCCACGCGGTACTGCCTGGAGGTCAACGCGCACTGCCAGGCACGGTACGCGGCGCTGGCGCAGGAGGCCGAGCTCGTACCCATCGTCGAGCCAGAAACAATCATGAATGGCAGACACTCGATCCAGCAGTCCTATGAAGTCACGCTGGAGACTCTCCACGAGGTCTTCCGTGAGCTCTACCGCCAACGAGTGGCGTTGGAGGGCATGCTGCTGAAGACAAATATGGTGGTCACCGGCTATGACGCCGAGGACCGCGCTGGCATCGACGAGGTCGCGCAGCGAACACTGCACTGTCTGCGTCAGGCGGTTCCGGCCGCAGTCCCCGGAATCGTCTTCCTGTCCGGAGGCCAAAGCGACTTCGATTCCAGCGCCCATCTCAGCGCGATGAGCAAGGCTACGGGCCTGCCGTGGGTGATCAGCTTTTTTAGGCGCGAGCGCTACAAGGCTTGACGCTCAAGACGTGGGCGGGCAAGGAGGACAACGTCCGCGACGCGCAGGCGGCGTTTCATTACCGGTGCCGACTCACTGCCGCCGCCAATGCCGGTCGGTGGTCGGAGGATATGGAGCGTGAGCCCGAGGAGGTTGTGTCCGAGGCCGAGCGGGAACTCGAGGCCGCGGCGACCTAAAGCGGCCACCTAAATATGGCGTACCGGCCTGGGTCCACTCCGTAACCCCGCCGCGCTGGGTGAGTTCGTCCAAGTCTGCTTATTTCACCAAGACACCTGGGCCCGCTTGCGCCGCGTGCTGGGCGCTGACCACACCGACACGCTGCGCTCGGCGCACAATCTAGCCTGCGAGCTGCGCGCACTCGGAGAACCCCAGCCGGCGCGGGCACTGGATGACGAGACCCTGATCCACCGGCGGCGGGTGCTGGGCGACAACCACCCCGACACTTGTACTCCGCGCATAAATGTGGCCGTCGACTATCGGCTCCTAGGCAACCATCACCGGCCCACCAACTGCATGCCGACACGTTGGCCCGCCAGCGGCAAATATTCGGTGACGATCATCCCGACACGCTGCGCTCGGCCAACAACCTCGCCACCCACCTCGGCGCGCTGGGCCAGCACCCCCAGCCCCGCCAGCTCCACCAAGACACCCTGACCCGGCGCTGCCGGGTTCTGGGCCCGGATCACCCGGCCACCCTGCGCTGCGCCCACAACCTCGCGGCCGATCTGCACGCCCTCGGCGTGCACCCGCACGCCCGTGACCTCACCGAAGACACCCTCGCACGGTGCCGCCGAGTCCTCGGCGAGAACCACCTCGCCACCGTATTGACCGCCACCAACCTGGCCAGCACCCTGCGCGCCCTGGGTCAAAGACCCGCAGCCCCGGCACCTCGAAGACGAGATCAGACCGACTCACGCGGCCCTGCCCAGGACTCATCGTGACCGCCGATCCCGCTGAAACAGCACACACCGGCAGCCCGAGAGCACCCATCACCTGGCCGGCCACAGGACCGATCCGCACCACCACCCCGACCCAGCCGACGAGGAACCAGAAACCAGACCATGGCGCCCCAGCTAGTCAGCTGTCCTTACCACCTCAGCAGCTCATGTCCCCGATCCACGGTCCGCTGAGCACGCCCAAGTGCTGGGCGCCAATAGCCCCATTCACCGGCCAGGCTCACAGCAGCTGATCGACCGATCTGACGATCTCGGGTTAATCCCCGTTTTTCAGCGCGGATCTCAATTTTCTTTTGATCCAGTCGTAGGTTTGGGTGTTATAGCCCCCCACATGCCAACTGCGGACAGCGGACACCTCACCGCCATACTCGCGAAGATCGTCGTAAATGGTCGCGATCCCGTGCGGTGTCCGCACGCACCACTGCACCTGAGCACGACTAAGGTGATCCGGCACCTCCGGCGCCCCGAAGGCCATCACCAGTTCGTCGTAGCCAGCGCACACATACCCGATACGACGGGCACCCAATTCGCTGTAGCTAGGCACAGCCCACCTCCCGCGGCCAACACCAAGCCATCCAGACCCGAGGCCACGGTATCGATGGGCGGTGAAAAGCTGCAGGCATTCATCGCGACTGTGTTGCGGCTCACAGAACATCACCGCGCTGGCTCTTCAACGGTATGTGATCTCGAAAAGATCACTCGCTAATAACATGAGCACGTCCTCAACGGCGCCGTGGAGCTGGTCCTGGTCTTCGGCCCGGGACGGCTGGCACGCCGATGCCCGGCTGCCAGCGAGCCGAGCTGATCACCGCCAACCGGCTCGGTCATCGCTGACCTTCCTGCCTACAGACGCCCGCCGTCGTGTCCGACGTGGCAGCAAGGCAACACAAAGTTCGCACCCACGCTGCGCAGGCGGCGTACTTGAAATTTGACAAGATTGCAGTACCGCAGAATGAGCGGACCGAGCTAGCCGAGCACCCGCTCAACGGCAGAATGTTCGCGAAATCGGAATGCGCCGATGTCTTCGTCTGCCAGTGTACTTTGCTGTGGGCATCAAACGATCTCACCATCCGCCGCGCGATCCCCTCTGACGCCTGCGCCGTAGCCGACGTGTGGCTTGGCTCTGTCACAGCGGCTTTGCCGACAGTCCGCCGACGCCACACTGATCAGCAAGTCCGGGCGTACCTCCGCGACGTGGTGATACCCCAATGTGAGACCTGGGTGTGGCGGTTGCTGAAGGTTTCGTGGTCGGTGATGCGGTCCGGGGAGACGTCCGTGGTCGCTATTCGATCGAGTCGGTCAAA
>DASQVU010000417.1:0-2169 GCA_035640615.1 Pseudonocardiaceae bacterium | reverse complement strand
AGCACATCACACCTGTAGCAAGTTTTGGCACGCCACAGGCTGCAGGTGCTCTCGGGCGATCACCGACGCGGCTACCCTAATCGGCCTGCTCCAGGTTGGCGTCCTGTGCTGAGCCGGATACCACGTTTAGCGGAACCGGGCGCGGACATGGCGAATTTTTCACGGCGCGGGATGAAGGCCAGCTCGGCCGACGGTAGGGCGAGACGTTGCTCATGGAGCACCGGGTGGTCGGACTGCGCCAGGCCGATGGCATGCCACCCGTGCACGGTTCGTGATCGCTCCGCCAAGGCTAGTGAAGCACCTGACCCTGAATCGCCTCGACGGACGTGCGGTGGCCCTCGCCACGGGATGCATATGCCCCCACAGCGTCAAGCTCGTCCGTTGCCGGATGTCCCACCCACGAACGAAGGTCGCCGCGCGGCAACCGAGCCCCGGTGGTCTCATCTTTGGTCTCATCCATCTACATTCACCTGCGTTCAGCGGTGTCCGGATCAATTTATCGGCGCAGATGGCGGACGTTAACGGAATTCAGCGAACTGTTATGCCAACTCCTGAAATCGGAAGGTCAACGGTTCACCAGCCATCAGAGCTGCTATAGCAGGGACAGGGTGGCATCCGCCGGCCTCCTTAAGGGCTACCACACGGCAGCCCAGGGCAGATGTGCATGACGCGGGCACCGGTCCTTCGAGGGCTCCCCCCGGGCTGCTCCTGGTCGGGCTCCGCCAGCCCGTCAGGATGCCAGACGACTCCCGGAGCACGTTCACGCAGCCTAAAAAATTGGGCCCATCGACGGAGAATTGCAGGGCGGAGCAGGAAGGACAATGTGCGCCCGCCTGTCATTGGATACGAACCGCTCGTAACCTGGCAGCCGACGCCTTTGGATACTGCCTCGACAACGATGTACTCGTTATAGAGTCCGTCCCTGTTAGGTGGGACGGGGCGTGAATTCTTATGTGCCTTGGGTGGGGCTTTTTGCTGCATCCTGTCGGGCTAGCCGCTCGGCGACGAAGCTGCCGGCACCGACGACCAAGGCCACCGGCCACTCGATGATCTCAATGGCCGCCAGCGCCGCCAAACCACCCCACCACAACATGCGGGTGGGATTCACGTCCAAGCCCTGCGGCCACGGCAGCCGAAACCCGGCCAACGCGCTGACGTTCTTGCCCTGCCCATTGTCATCGACCTTGGCTGTGGCTCCGGCGCCAGCTGAGGTCGCGGTGGTGCCGCCCGTTGAGCGTTCCTCGGTGCCTGTTTTCCCAGTAGTACCTCGTTGATCAGCCATGACTCCTCCACCGCTCCCACTTACACCAACCACAAACCCACCGTTCGGACACCGACGCCGGGCCCTGTCCGGGCAGCCCGGTCCCGCTAGCGGTGCTGAGCACATGGCCAAGCCGTGCAGCTTGCGCTGTCGATCACCTCGTCGGCGCGCTCGGTCTGCCCCGTCACCGGTCTACCGCGTCCCACCAGCCCAAATCTACCCTAGCGACGCCTGACCGTAACCCGCTAGCTGCCCAACGTCCATCGTCTGTTCACCGCCGCTGGTCCCCCGACGTGCTCCGCGCGACGCACCGCCAGTTTCGCCACCGTTGAGATCGCCCACTGCGGCCGTTCACTGACCGTTTATCAGCGGTTAGCTGTCCGTGTGTTGTTCTGGGATGTTGGCGCCACCCACGATCGGACCTATCTGAGCCGGCTCAAACCATGTCGCGGCGGTGGTTTCCTCGTGATCGGGCTGGGATGGTAGACGTGACTGAGGGCGTGGAAGCCACCGCCACTGGTTGTAACTCCCTTTCCCGTGCGGATAGGCCACGACATGGGTTGGGTCGCTGTACACCCCGGCAAGCCGGTGATGGTGATCGGGACGCTGGTCTGCTCGGAGAGTTCGCGGACCGCTGCTGCCGAGGCTGACTCCCCGACCTCAATCCGGCCGCCGGGCAGCTCCCAGTACCCGTCATCGGCGCGCACCAGCAGCACCCGTTCGCGGTCATTGCGCACCACGGCGTAAACGACAGGTAAGAGGTGCTGGGCCTGCGGCGCGGCCCGATCGTGGTAGTCCGAGTCCTCCGTGGGCACCATGGGTCCGATCGTGGGTGGCGCCAACATCCCAGAACAACACACGGACAGCTAACCGCTGATAAACGGTCAGTGAACGGCCGCAGTGGGCGA
>DASQVU010000416.1:0-6444 GCA_035640615.1 Pseudonocardiaceae bacterium | reverse complement strand
CGATCAAAAACAACATCATACTAAGGAAGATTGCAAACAGTCCGGAGAACACCAAATGGGCGGTCAGCTGCTGTATTCCAAGCATCGCTATGAGAGCGAGATTGATGACCGCGCCGACGATGAGCACGAACCAGAGTGTGTCTGGAAGACCCGCCGTCATCTGGTTCAGCCGCTGGTTGCGGGCAGCAATAACATCAGCGAACTGGCGAAGAGCTTCATTATTCAGTGCCTCGCCACCATAGGTTGTGGGCGAGTAGGAAACAATCCCTTTATGGATCTGCGTTGCTACTGGCGAGGCAGCTGCTCGTAACTCTCCACGATGCGCGGACGGGAATTCTTTGTTGGTCACGACGTCGATGTAGTGGAGGATTTCGGATCGTAGTTCCGAACGTTGTGGCTCCGGAAAGTTAGATACGTCCCGATACAGTACACCGACCGCATCGGCTTCACGACTTACGGAGTCGTCAGCGTTCGCATAGTTCGTATAGGCACCGACCGCGACGAGGCCCAGCAATAGCCCGTAGAACAATCCGGTGCCAGCAACCAGGATATCGATGATACTGTTACGGCTTTCGTGATCGTTTCGGAACCACCGCGCCAAGACGGGTTTGAGAACCGCCAGCAAAGACCAACAAACACAGATTGCGACCCCTACGAACAGCACCAATAGCTGCCAATGAGGCAGGTTGTATATTTAAAGGGGCATGTTAGGCGCTCCTTTTCGGTTGACGCTCATCGGGGATGGGCAGCGCTCATTGCCCGGACTGGTTTGTCCAGTCCCGTTGCTGTGCCTCGTCGATCAGTGTCTTGACGATCTGATGTTCAGGGACGGTCTTGATGACCTCACCACGGACGAAAATTTGACCTTTGCCGTTGCCTGCGGAAACGCCGAGGTCGGCTTCGCGGGCTTCACCGGGGCCATTAACGACACAACCCATGACGGCGATGCGCAGTGGTATGGGAAAGCCGTCGAAGGCGGCGGTGACTTGTTCGGCGAGGGTGTAGACGTCGACCTGAGCTCGCCCGCAGGACGGGCAGGACACGATCTCCAGGCGTCGGGGGCGCAGGCCGAGAGATTCCAGGATCTGGTTGCCAACCTTGACTTCCTCAACCGGTGGCGCCGACAGCGACACGCGGATGGTGTCGCCAATCCCGTCGGTCAGCAGCACTCCGAAGGCGACTGCAGATTTGATGGTGCCCTGAAATAGCGGTCCGGCTTCGGTGACTCCCAGATGCAGCGGGTAGTCGCAGCGAGCGGCCAACTGCCGGTATGCGGCGATCATGACGAGTGGGTCGTGGTGCTTGACAGAGATCTTGAGGTCGTGAAACCCGTGTTCCTCGAACAAGGAGCACTCCCACAGAGCGGACTGGACCAGAGCCTCCGCCGTGGCGCGGCCGTGTTTGGCCAGCATCCGGGGATCCAGCGAGTCGGCATTGACCCCGATCCGGATCGGTACCCCAGCATCAAGGGCGGCTCGGGCGATCTCGTGCACCTTGTCGTCGAACTTCTTGATGTTGCCTGGGTTGACGCGTACCGCGGCGCAACCGGCGGCGATCGCGGCGAAGACGTATCGGGGCTGGAAGTGGATATCAGCGATCACCGGGATCGATGACTTTGCGGCGATGGCGGGCAGCGCGTCCGCGTCGTCCTGGCTGGGCACGGCGACTCGCACGATCTGGCAGCCGGCCGCGGTGAGCTCGGCGATCTGCTACAGCGTGGCGTTGATGTCGGCGGTGCCAGTGGTGGTCATGGCCGGACCGAGACTGGTGCGCCGCCGCCGACAGGCACCATGCCAACCATGACCTGCCGGGATACTCGCCGCGGTAGGACCGGCGCGCGCGGCCTGGCCAGCTGAACGGCTGTCATGAGATCTCCTTGGCCGTGAGCTTCCCTCGGTGCGTAGTGGCGAGGCGTTTGAGCACGGCAGTGGCGATGCCGACCCCGTCCAGGCCGTGCGCACGGAGGATCTGATCGCGGGTGGCGTGCGGCAGGAATCGGGGCGGCAGGGCGAAGGTGGCCGCGCAGGTGTCCGACCCGGCGGCGGCCAGTGCCTGGGCGAGCCGGGCACCCAGGGCCCCGGTTGTGGTGGTGTCCTCGACGGTGACCACCAGCCGATGTCGGCCCACGAAACTCAGCAGCGCCGGGTCCAGCGGCGCCAGCCAGCGCGGATCGATGACGCTGACCGGCACGTCGTGAGCGGCCAGCTCGTCAGCGGCGGCCAGGCAGGGGCCGGCGAACGCTCCGGCAGCGACCAGCAAACCGACGGCAGCAGGATCGTCACGGAGAATCTCGCCGTGCCCGATCCGGCCGACGGCGGGAATGTCCGGACCCGCGTCCGCCTTCGGGTAGCGGATCACCGTAGGCCCATCGGTGACCTCGAGAGCTTCCCGGAGCAGGCCGCGTAGCCGGGTGCAGTCCCGCGGCGCAGCCAGCCGAAGGCCGGGTATCACCGGCAGGATGGAGGCGTCCCACATACCGTGATGGCTGGCGCCGTCCGGGCCCGTGATCCCGGCCCGATCGAGCACCACGGTGACCGGCAACCGGTGCAGGGCGACGTCCATGAGCAGCTGGTCGAAGGCTCGGCTGGCGAAGGTGGCGTACAGCGCAACCACCGGGTGCAACCCGCCGAGGGCCAAGCCGGCAGCGGAGGTGACGGCGTGCTGCTCGGCGATCCCGACGTCGAACACCCGGTCCGGGAACCGCGCCGCGAACTCACCCAGACCGGTGGGATGCAGCATCGCGGCCGTCACGCACACGACGTCCTCGCGCTCGGCGCCGATCGCGGCGATCTCCTCGGCGAACGCCGTCGTCCAGGTCGGCCGGCCTCGGCTGCGGGGTTGACCCGTGCCGGGGTCGATCACTCCGACGGTGTGCAAATGGTCCGTATCCTCCTGCTCGGCGGGCAGGTAGCCGCTGCCCTTGCGGGTCACGCAGTGCACCACCACGGGCCGGTGCAGCTCGCCGGCTCGGCGCAGGGCAGTTTCGATCTCGGCGATGTCATGGCCATTGACGGGACCCAGGTAGGCCAGTCCGAGATCTTCGAACAGGGATCGACCCCTGCCCGGCTGGCGCAGTTCGGCGAGGTGCCGGGCGAGTCCGCCGACCGTCGGTGCGTAGGAACGGCCGTTGTCGTTGAGCACGATGACGATGGGTCGGTCCGGGGCCGCCCCGATGTTGTTGAGCGCTTCCCAGCACATGCCGCCGGTCATCGCACCATCCCCGACGATCGCGATGACCCGACGGTCGGCGCTGCCGTTCAGTGCGAAGGCCTTGGCCAGGCCATCCGCGTAGGACAGGGCGGTGGAGGCGTGCGAGTTCTCGATGACGTCGTGGACGGACTCCGTGCGGGACGGGTAGCCGGATAGGCCACCGGCCTGGCGCAACGTATCGAACTCGGCGCACCGGCCGGTAAGGATCTTGTGGACGTAGGCTTGATGTCCGGTGTCGAACAGCAGCACGTCCCGGGGCGAGGCGAATACCCGATGGGCGGCGATGGTCAGCTCGACGGCGCCCAGATTCGATCCCAGATGCCCGCCGAGGGCCGAAACCTTGTCGATCAAGAACGCGCGGATCTCCTGCGCCAGAGCGCGCAGCGCCGCCACGGAGAGCCTCCGGATATCAGCCGGGCCGGTGACACGGCGCAAGAGGGTCATGCTTGTCGCACCGCAGCCGGAACGGTGAACTGGATGTTCTCCCGGGTGGTGGTGCGTTCGACCACCGTGACCGGCCCGAACTTCGCGAGGGAGGCCATGACGGCCTCCACCAGTCGCGGTGGGGCCGAGGCGCCGGCGGTTACCCCGACCACTCCCACCCCATCCAACCACTCCGGACGGATGTCGGTGGCGTCGTCGATGAGATGGCTCGGCGCGCCATGGCTGCGGGCCAGCTCCACCAGCCGAAGGGAGTTGGACGAGTTCCGCGAGCCCACCACCAGCACCAGATCCGATTCGTCAGCGATCGCCCGCAGCGCGTCCTGGCGGTTTGTCGTGGCATAGCAGATGTCACCGGACGCCGGCCCGCGCAGCGCCGGGAACCGGGCCCGCAGCGCCTCGATGATCTCGGCGGTCTCGTCCACGGCCAGGGTGGTCTGCGTCAGGTACGACACCCTGGTCGCGTCCGCGATGGCCAGCGCTGCGACCTCGTCAACGCTTCCCACCAAAACCATCTGATCCGGGGCCTCGCCCAGCGTGCCCTCGACCTCCTCGTGCCCGGCGTGGCCGATCAGGATCACGGTGTCGCCTCGGGCGGCGAACCGGCGGGCCTCGGCGTGCACCTTGGTCACCAGTGGGCACGTCGCGTCGATCGCCTCAAGCCCCCGGCCGGCGGCCGCGGCGCGGACCGTCGGGGACACGCCGTGGGCGGAGAACACCACAGTGGCGCCGTCCGGTACGGCGTCCAGCTCGTCGACGAACACTGCGCCACGCGCAGCCAGATCAGCGACGACATGAGTGTTGTGCACGATCTGCTTGCGCACATAGATCGGGCCGCCCCGCTGATCCAGCAGCTGCTCGACGACGGCGATAGCGCGCTCTACCCCGGCGCAGAACGACCGCGGGGAGGCCAGCAGGACAGTAAGCGCCATCGGTGGCTCCGGGTGGGATTCAGTGGTCACGGGAGGTGGCCAACCGGGCCAGCGCGGCCAGCTCGGCGGCGGGGTGGGGTGCTGGGCCGGCTGCGTGCAGCTCCCGCATCGCCTGCGCGATCAGCTCGTCAGCCTGCGCCTGACTCCAGGCGCGCCCGCCCGCGGCATCGATCAGTTCCGCGGCGCGGGCCGCGGTGGTTTCCGAACAAGGCACCCCCCGGTGGTAGAGCCCCGCCAATTCCCGCCCAGCCGGGGTCTGCGAGGTGAGGGCCGCCACCACCGGGAGGGACTTCTTGCAGCTGCGCAGGTCCGAGTGCACCGGCTTACCGGTGACCGCTGGATCTCCCCAGATCCCCAGCAGGTCATCCACGTGCTGAAACGCCAACCCCAAGTGCGTGCCGAAGCTATGCAGCGACGCCACCTGTTCCGGGCGGCCACCGCCGAATGTGGCGCCCAGCGCGCACGCACACCCCAGCAGGGCAGCCGTCTTGTGTTCCGCCATCCGCACGCACTCGGCCAGCTCAACCTGCGCACGTTGCTCGAAAGCCAGATCCGCGTGCTGGCCGTCCAGCAGCTCCTGCACCGCGGCGGTGAGCATCCGGATCGCCATGATCGCAGCGGGATGCCCGCTGCCGGCGAGCACGTCCAGGGCCAGCACCAGTAACGCGTCCCCGGCCAGGATCGCCGGGTTGATCCCGAACACGCTCCACGCGCTGCGGCGGTGGCGCCGGGTGAGATCGCCGTCCATCACGTCGTCGTGCAGCAGCGAGTGGTTGTGAACCAGCTCCACGGCCACCGCGGCCGGCATCGCGGCGGCCGCGGTGCCACCCACAGCCTGCGCGCTGAGCAGGACCAGCGCCGGCCGGATCGCTTTGCCCCCGCTCGCCCGTATCGGATGGCCGTGTTCATCCCACCACCCGAAGTGGTAACCGGCGATGGGCAACATGGACGAAGGCAGGGTGTCGGCCGCGGTTCGCAAGGCGGACTCGACAAGGCCGCGGCTCCACGCGAGCACCTCGGGTGCCGACCGCGCTTCGGTCATCACGTCCATGGTGGTCACGGTTATCCAGCCTCCCCTTAGCGGCCGATTTCGACGTTCTCCAGGACACCCAGCGCATCGGGAACCAGGACGGCTACCGAGTAATACGTGCTCACCAGATAGGAAATAATCGCCTTATCGTCAATACCCATGAACCGGACGTTGAGCCCCGGCTCGACCTCATCGGGAATCCCGGTCTGATGTAACCCGATCACGCCTTCGTCGTCCAGGCCGGTGCGCATCGCGAGGATCGAGCTGGTACGGTATTGAGAAATCGGTATCTTGTTGCAGGGAAAGATGGGTACTCCGCGCCAAGCCTGTATCTGGCGACCATCGACCTCGACTGTTGGCGAGTAAATACCGCGATGGTTACATTCTCGGCCGAACGCGGCAATGGTGTACGGATGCGCCAGGTAGAAGCGGGTCTTGCGGCGACGGGCGAGTAGTGCATCCATGTCGTCCGGCGTCGGTGGCCCGGTGCGCGTAGAGAGACGTTGCTGAGCATCAACATTGTGGAGCAATCCGAAGTCAGGATTGTTGACCAGTTCGTCCTCTTGCTTTTCCCGGAGCGCCTCGATGGTTAACCTGAGCTGTTGTTCGGTCTGATTCATCGGGTTGTTGTACAAATCTGCCACTCGCGTGTGCACGCGCAGGATGGTCTGCGCCACGCTGAGCTCGTACTCGCGCGGTTGTAACTCGTAATCGACGAAGGTGCCCGCCAGTGGGTGTTCCTGGGCATGGTCTGCGCTGAGCTCGATGGCGGCCTCGCCGCGTCTATTCTGCGGTAGCCTAGTTTGGGTCCGGAACCGCTGCACATGATCG
>DASQVU010000415.1:0-2152 GCA_035640615.1 Pseudonocardiaceae bacterium | reverse complement strand
AACCTGGTAGGCCGAACGAGCGGTGATCTGGCTGACCCCGAACTCGCCTTCTAACTCGCGTAATGACGGCATCCGCGAGCCTGGCGTGTAAGTACCTGCCTGCACCCGTTTGCGCAGCTCATTAGCTATCAGCCGGTAGGCGCGTGGTCGTCTCCGTCAACTAGCTGACGCTCGATCGCGGCAATGCGGGACGCGCACGCCTTGCGGAGAGGATGGCGGTTGGGCGCGTTAGGTGTGCAGCTGCGGCAGCACGCGCTGGCCGTAGAAGTCGATGACCCGACCGGGATCGGCTTGCGGGGCGTGGATGAATGGGGTGACACCGGCGTCGAGCAGCTTCTGCACCGCCGCGATGTGCGTGGAGGGGTCGGTTCCCACCAGCCACGAGGGTGAGACTTGGCCCAGCGGTACTTGCTGAGCAATTTGTTCGATCGTCACCGGGTTGGGCTGGTACAGCAGCCGCGCCGTGGGTGGGGCGGCCAAAAACCGCCAGCGCTGGGCAGCGTAGTCGGCTTGCGGGCCGTCGCCGACGATGACGAAGCGCTCCAGGAAGATCGGCATGTGCGCGGGGTCTTTCCCGGCGGCGCGGGCGCCCTGTTCGAACGCAACCCGCAGCCGCGTATTGACACTGCCTCCGGTGGTGATCCATCCGTCGCCGTACTGGCCGGCGAGGGTGGCGCTTTTCGGGCCGCCCGCGGCGACATAGATCGGCGGCGGCTGCTGGGGCAGGTCATACAGCTGTAGCTGCTCGGTCTGGAAGTAGCGGCCGCGAAATGACACCCGCTGGCCGCTCCACAGCTGGCGGATCAACGTGATCGCCTCAATGAGCCGGTCGTGCCGCTCGGGGTAGCGACCGAACTGCCCCGTACCGGCGAGTTCGTTGAGTGCCTCACCGGTGCCCACGCCGAGAAAAACACGTCCTGGGGCCAGCCCGGTCAAGGTGGCGAAGGCTTGGGCTACGTCGGTCGGGTGGTGCCGGTAGGTCGGGCAGGTCACCCCGGTACCGAAGATCGCAGTCCGGGTGCGTTGGCTGACCAGCCCCAGGGTCAACCAGGGAAACGATGAGTGACCCTCGTTGTCCTGCCAAGGTTGCAGGTGGTCACTGGCCCACAGATGACCAAACCCAGCCTGCTCGGCCGCTGCGGCCAGCTCCACCAACTTCGAGGTCGGGAATTGCTCGCTAGACAACACGAACCCCACCCTCGCCTGTCCGGTCGCCGAGCTGCCTGACCGCGGAGTGGATGCCGGGGAGCCGCAAGCCGCGGTGGCTGTCAACCCCGCGGCGGCACCACCCAAAGCCAGCATTCCTAGCGCACTGAATTTCCGGCGGGATAGTCCCTGTGCCGGCTCACCAACTCCGTCGTATTCATCCATGCCTTTCTCCGCTCACAGGACCCGGCACAGTCGCTGGCGGGGCCACCGACGCCCCATCCGTTCACAACCATGCTCACGACGGAGGGTGACCCAGGTTGCCCAGGCAACGGAACACTCAAACCGCCTGTGCGGAATGTGATGCGCAAGCGCCACGCGGATCCACACTGCACCAATCACGCATATGTGCTACCGCAATCGAGATCAGCGCCGGCACGACCAACGCAGCCGGCTACTGGCAAAACCGACGCAATCACGCATCCGCGCACCATCGCTATGTTTGCTCCTCCACGGTCGTTCAGTCATCAACCCCAACACGATCCCAATTTCCCTTGGCGGGGTTCAGAGAAGTTCGAAGCTTCTCTCAGCCGCACGTCAAGCGAGTGCTGCAATGACAGGGGTCAGGCTGAACGACGGCGAACTGAGCGCAAAATTGGGCCCTCGATCGTGCAGCGGGCCACCGGGATGCCTTCGCCGGTTGAGCGCCAGCCACCCCTGCCACCACGGGCGCCTTTTGCCGACCGTCTGGACGGCCCAAGCCTACCCGCGCGCGGGTAGGCAACTAGCCAGCTCCCCGGCGCAAGCCAGGTGGCTAGGGCGCCGCGTGCGCGGAGATGCGCACAGATGGCCACGGTCGTCGACGGGAATGCGTGAGCTGGTCGGCGATCTGCCGCGCCAACAGGCTAGCCTCGGCGAGGGCGGTGGCGACGGTCTTGCAGGGGCTGTGCCCTACGGTCGGTTGACCTGCCGGCGCGCCGAGGGAAGGAGGAACTTGTTGGTTCGG
>DASQVU010000414.1:0-4952 GCA_035640615.1 Pseudonocardiaceae bacterium | reverse complement strand
CGTTGCGCCGCAATGGCGGCAGTGTCGTCGGTCCAGTGCGGGCTGAGCAGATCAGGACCCAAGTGTTCCACCAGCCGCTGCTCGTCATCGATGGGCACCAGCGCCATGTCGTGCAGGCAGAAACCCACGGCTATCTGGTCTAGCGCGCTGAGGATGGCGCGGGCTTGGTGGAGTGGGCGTCGCCAGCGCTCATCAGGCCGGTACAGGTGCCACGAGCCGTCCATCCGGAAATGCGTGTGCAGGCTCCGCCCGTCGTCGAAGCGGGTGAACAGGTGCTTGCCGACACTGTGCACCCCCAGCACCGTGAGGCCGGAGAGGTCATGCTCAGCAAGCCGCGGATGGCGCAGTTCCCCCCTGGTGAGACGCTTCCCGCTCAGCGCCGCCGTCATCCGCTTCCCCGCCAGGTACACGGTGTCACCTTCCGGCACAGCTACCTCAGCACGGCGCGGTGGAACAGTACGAGCAGCGCAGCGGCCCTGAACAACCCGATGACTAAACTGCTAGCCGAACCAGGCATGGCTTGGCGGGGTTGCGTGCCGCCGGAGCAGCAGCCGTCCCCGACATCGGTCAGGCCCCCGACGGAGGCGAGCAGGCTCACGAACCCGTAGCCTACGGTCTCCAGGACAGCGAAACCCCAGCCCACGGCAACACCGACGAGCAACCCGTCGGCCGGGTCGCCTCGGCGCCCGGCCGGGATTAGCACGGCGATCGCATCAGAAGCAGCTTCCTCGATCAGCCCGACCTACAGCCCCCATGGTCGGGCAGGTCACCGACGTTGGCATGTGCCGATCCCACCAACCGGCTGGCCACTGGGGCAAAGTCCCGAACAGCACTAGATCAGGAAATTTTCAGCGAGGCCAGTATTAGTAGGTGCTGCACATTGTTGCGAGTTGTCGGTCTCACCGAACCGGTGGATCACCGTACCTCATTTCGCGCCCGGCGAGATCGGACCGGTTCTTACCTTCCATTAGTACCCTGCCCCCCTAGCGTTCCGTGGCCGCACGCCTGCCGTCGATAAGACCTTCTTGTAACAACGTCGAAGCCCTCCCGGTACCGGCGATCTAAAACCCCGCCGACGACCCGAATCATGATCCACATAGCAGTGATTACGGCGATACCAATGACTTGCCGACGCAACGGCGTTGCCTGTGACGCGCTGCTGCTCGCGCAGGCGCGTCACCCGCTCACGGCGTGCGTCTGATGGGTGTAGGGCTTGACCGGTCCGCCGTTGGTGGGCAGGTGGTTGTAGTCGCGCGCTGAGCGGGCTGAGGAGAAGCTGACCGCTCCGAGACAGGCGCACCGGTTTAGGGATTACGTGATGACCCGGTGGCCGAGCGTGATTTCCTGGGAGGCGCCGGCAAGCGGTCCTTAGTAGGTTGGGTCCGTGGTTGGTTCTCTTGTGTGGATCTCTGGAGCGTCGGGTGGTATCGGACGGGCGCTGGCCCAGACCGTCCCGTGGGAGAACGCTCGAGTGATCGGTATCAGTCGGGAGCGTCCCGCCGACACCATCAAGCATCTTCGGGCGGATCTGGCCGATCCCTCGACGTGGTCAATGGTCGGTGCGTCGTTTCGTCGGGAATTAGACGGCTTTGCCGGCGAACATGTGGCATTTATTCACGCCGCCGGCGCCAATACCCTATCGGCTTTGCTGGCGAAGTCGACAGCGACGCATACTTGCGTAACGTAGTGATCAATACCGCTGCGCCGCAGGTTCTCGGTCAGCATTTCCTCGCTGCCGTCCAGTCAGTGGATGCCCGCTGCTTTCTGATCATGCTGACCTCGGGGGCCGCGCAAAGCGTGTATCCGGGATGGTCATCCCATGGAGCGGGCAAGGCTGCGATCGATCAATGGGTCCGCAACGTCGGCGCTGAACACAGGCGCAACATGGGGGCGTGCAGGTGTTGGCGGTGGCGCCGGGCAGCGTCGATACCGCCTTCCATGCGCAACTCCGCGACACCCTAGAAATGGACTTTCCCAGTCGGCAAAAGTTTCGGGATCTACACAAGCAGGGCGATCCCCAGGATGTGGCTCGCCAGATCTGGGCGCTGACCGCGTCAGACCTGGACAACGGAAGGCGTGCTCGACCTCCGCAAGCTAAAAATTGCCCAACCAAAGGAACCTGCCTAGCCATCTCCTGATGAGTATCGACCCGGCTGAGATCGAGGATGGACCGTGGTCAGCGGCAGTACGTGGCGACGCTGGCCAACGCTAGTTTCTTCGTTGGCCAGCGCCTGACAAGCCTACTCACGCATCCTTGATCGTGTCATCGGCGTGCGTGGTGCTTGTCCCGCTCGTATCCGTCTCACTCGCAACTGCAGATTGGTCATCGGGCCCCAACCCGGTCTTTTCTCTGGCCACACCGACGGACTCCTCGACCTTGTCTATTGCCCTCGCTGCCTTATCGAAGGTACTCATGCTTCTCCTAACCCCCGCACCCAACGCCCACCCGGGGTGGTAAGCGCTTTTGTGAGGGTAACCGCACGTTGACGCCGATAAACCAAATATCAAGCAAAGTTGCCTGTCTGTACGAGCCGTGCGCAGAGAGCAACACGGTAGTGACAGCAACGATAGGCGACAAACGCCTACTGCTCCGCATCCTCGTCCCCAGCGTTTACCTCTAGCGCGAAGGTTATCGAGTTCCTTGACGGGTGCGTCAAGAGGTTTCCAATCGTGCCAGCCATGGGAGCTCTAGGCCTTTGAGGCGGGGTGGCCGCCAGCTAACCGCGCTGCCGATGATTCCTGCGACAGGATGGGATAAGCGCAGCGGGGACGGCGCGAATCACGGACTGGAAACTTGGACGACGGCCTCGATCTCCACCGGGATATCGAATGGCAGTTCGGCCATCCCCACTGCGGACCGGGCCCCGCGCCCGGCGTCGCCAAACACCTCAACCAGCAAGTCGGAGCAGCCGTCGATGACTGCTGGAGCCTGGTTGAACCCCGGCAGGCAGTTGACCATCCCAAAAACCTTAACTACGCGACGCACCCGCCCCAGATCGCCCAGCTCGGCGCGCAGCACCGCGAGAATCTGCAGACCGTTCAGCCGGGCCGCCGCCCGAGCTGTCTCAAGGCTGAGCCCGCCTTGGCCGACCTTGCCAGTGACCAGACTCCCGTCCGCGCACACCGGTCCGGTACCGGATAGGAAAACGAGATCACCAACTCTAACGGCCGGAGCGTAGTTCCCGACCGGCGTCATTGCTGCCGGCAGTTCGATGCCCAGTGCACGCAGCCGCTGATCGATGTCCATCCGGCCAGTTTGCCGCAGCCCGCTCCAAAGACGGCCAACGCGAGGCCAGCCTCCGTTGAGCAGGTGTCTACCTCCTCGGCCGTGTCGCCACGAGTTTTTGGCGTACATCGGAATCAAGACAGTTCATTCCCCCTCAGGGCCCGGCCAATTGGCCGCATCCCTTGTTTTGTGCACGCGGCGGTGCCAACCGCGCTGCTTTGCTGCTGCGCGCTAACCCTCGCTATTTAGGGTATAAGAATAGTGCTTTGCAGACGCGGCTCACGAGTCGGCGAACCGTGATAACGGGCCTGCGGCGATCAAACGATTTCCGGCGGGTTGCCGGTTTGGGCTAGGGGGGTTTGCGGGTACGCCTTAGCACTAGGTTTATCGCAGAGGCCTGCCATGGAGACACCGATCAAGATTGCTATTGCGGGCAGTGGCTTCGGGAAGAAGGTGGCCCTGCCTGTCTACGCCGAGCTGGCGGAATTTGATCCCGTGGCCGTGTGGTCACGCCAGGCGCAGCGGGCCCGGGAGCTGGCCGAGCAGGCCGGCGTGGGGCTGGGTACCGCAGATTTCGAGGAGCTGCTGTCGGTGCCGGGGTTGGAGGCGGTGCACATCGCCACCCCGGTAGCGACGCACGTCCAGTTTGCCGTCACCGCCGCCGAGCGGGGACTGCACGTGATCTGCGAAAAGCCGCTAGCGGATAACCTCACGGGTGCTCGCCGTATTGCAGCCGCCATCCAGTCGGCAGGCGTGGTCGGCCTGGTCGACTACGAGCTACGGATGCAACAGACCCGCCGTCGGGTCATCGACCGTGCGCGCGAGGTCGTAGGACGGCCACGGATGGCGTCGATCTCGCTGGTTTACTCCGACCACGCCGACCCCGATTCACGCCCTTACACCTGGGTGCACGACGCGCGGCTCGGGGGCGGACGGCTCCAGGGGTACGGGGTTCACGACCTCGATCTTCTGCTGGAGATATTTCCCGACGTTGACGCCGTGGCTGCCGCCACTGAGGTCGGCGTGCCGGTGCGCAGGGCGGATAACGGGGAACTGCGACGCGTGACGGCCGAGGACACCTACGGGGTGCTCCTCCGGTTTCGCGGCGGTGGCCTCGGGGTGGTAACCCTCGTGGCCACCGCCCGGCACGGCCGCGGCGAAGTCATCGAAATCTACGGTGACGAGGGCACAGTGAGACTTGACGAAGATCGGCGGGTCTGGTGGGGACGCACAGGCCAACTGCTACAAAGCGAGGGTCCGCTCGACGCGAGCTCCACCAAAGCGTTCAAGCGAGTCGCCCGCAACTTTTGGGCCGCGATCCGACACGGGGCCGCGCCGGAGCCTTCGCTTCAGGAAGCCCTACGAGTGCAGGCAGTCTTCGACGCCATTCGCACCGCCGACATCGAGCGCCGCTGGGTACAGCCCGAGCCCGTCGCAGCCTGACGGGCTGCGGACACGGGCAGCGGTGATCCCGGGCCCCGGCTACACCAAGAGGCCGAGGGAACTGTTCGTCGATCACAGTATGGACCGCGACAGGAGGCGTTTAGGGCACGGCTGGCCGACAGCGGGGTGAGCACGGCCACGGTGAGCACGCCCGAGGAGTTAGAGCGGTGGTGTTCCAGGCGGCCTTGACCGGTTTGCCGTGGGCTCGGCCGGGTGCGGCGCTGGTAGAGCGGGTATGGAACGTGCCGGCCCGGCATCTCACCTTCACAGGCCGCGAGTACCT
>DASQVU010000413.1:0-3448 GCA_035640615.1 Pseudonocardiaceae bacterium | reverse complement strand
AAACGCGATGCCGTGCAAGACGACGGCAATGCGCTGCCCCTGTCCGTCGTGAAACGCCTTGGCCAAAACGGAGGCAGTGAATGGCAGGAACGCGATATTTATCAGCAGCACGGTGTTCAGGAACAGCACCATCCGGTCGACACGGCGGATGTGGTCGAACATGACGTGATGATTAGCCCACACCTGCCCGATCAACATGAACGTGAGGCGGTAAGCCATATAAGACGGCCACAGCGCGGCCAGCCCCTGCACCAGGCGCCCAGCGTCCTGCGGTGGGCGGACCTCCAGGACGAGCAGAGTGACGGCGATAGCGATGACTGCATCGCTAAAGGCGACGATTCGCGCCGGGTCGCGCTGCGCGCCGAACGGTGTTGACCTTCCTGGTCCACCAACAGATTTCGTCACCGTCCCAGCGTGAGACACCAGCTGCGGCGGCACGCGGAGCCGGGCCACGTGTCGTCCAACAGTGCCTCGCCGACGCTGGGATGCGTGCGACGAGCAGCCAAAGACGGGCAGGATCGCCACGGGCAGGCCATCGCAGGGCCAGTTTCTCTCGGTGCAATCCGGTACGCGCGGTGATCTCCCCAGATGGGCAGGCGCCCCTGCTAGGGCGTGGTGACACGTAGCTGGATTTAGTAGCTCCTTCCACGTCGGTGCAGCCTTCCGGGGTGGCCGGTTGTTCGGTGACCAGTGCCTGACGATTAGGTGAAGAAACTACTCATCGCGCATAACAGTGACCGTGCTGGGTAGGGCACATTGTCCCGCATATGCGGGCCCCAGCGCGTACACGAGGCTACCTTGCGAAAAGATGGATTAAAGGTGAATGATATCAGTTTGGATCTTGAGTTCACCATCTTGCTTCCGGGCGGGGGAGTGTTCCGCTTTGCGGGGCCGTTCCCCGTGTCTCGCGGGCAGTGGGAGCACATCCAAGCAGTCATGGATGCGATGGCTCCGGGACTGATCAGGGATCCACCGTCCGACCCATCTCACTGCGAACGTTTCACCACGGCCGTCGAAGTGTCCACGGCGGCTGCCCGATAGCGATTGCAGCCGTCGCGCGGTGGATGGCGACCGCGTGGGGAGTCCGACACTATGATCGTCATGTCGAGGCAGAGGGTGCCAGCGCTGAAGTCTGCGTAGCGGCGCATCTGCTGCCAGACCCCGTGCGGGACCAGGAAGTCCTGGACGTGCGTGAGGTAGTCCGCTGCCTCGCAGCAGGTGTAGAACCGCTGGAGCGTTCGGGTGCTCGGCCACGTAGCGGCCGTAGGGGAGGGGTCGACCCTTCCACATCGTGACGGCGTGGAAGGTTAGTTTCGTAGCGATGTCTTGGTTGACAGATCGGGGCTGGTGGACCCCGCTGACGACCGTGCCTGCGGTCGCGGCGATGGTCGCAGCGACCACCGGGGCGGCACTGCCAGGGCGGATCGAACCGGTGATCCCGCACGATTTTGCGGACCCGACGGTCCTGCAGGTCGGCGGCGTCTACTACGCCTACTCCACGACTAGCCGCTATGGGGCGAAGAGATTTCATGTTCCGGTGCAGCGCTCGACGAGCCTGACCGGCGGATTCGGTCACGCCCGCGACGCCATGCCCGAGTTGCCAGCCTGGGTGGATGGCACCACCGCCGAGGAGGGCAGCGTGTGGGCCCCGGCGGTCACCGCCCGCGGTCACCATGGCTACCTGCTGTATTTCACCGCGCTCTCAGCCAGCCAGCACACCCACTGCATCGGGGTTGCCCGGGCCTGGGCACCGGAAGGTCCATTCCACTCGATCGGATCCCAACCCTTGGTGTGCCGGCCCGGGGATGTCAACGCCGTTGATCCCAAACCGTTCACCGATACCGATGGGAGGCGCTACCTGCTCTACAGCGCCAGCCGCGAGGGTGACGCCACCATCTGGCTCCAACGGCTCGGCGCCGACGGCACGGAAGCGATCGGCGACCGGCGGGCGGTGATCCGCGCGGACCGGGCCGACGAGGACCGCGTCGTTGAGGCGCCCGCGATGATCCGCCACGGCAGCAAGTACGTGCTGCTGTACTCGGGCAACACCTACGACAGCGGCCGCTACTTCGTCAACTACGCGACCGCGGACGCCCTGTGCGACGAGTTCATCAAGCACCAGGGACAGCTGCTCAACCAGGGCACCCTCCACGGTGCCTACCGCAATCCCGGTGGGGCGGACGTGCTGCCTGCTCACCGGCAGGATTACCTGGTCTTTCACGCCTACACCGGTCCCGACCGCCGCGCCATGTTCGTGGCGGTGTTGAACTGGGACCACGACGACCCGGGGCCAAGCCGTGGTTGATAGCAGCGTGGACGTAACAGGAGCGGGACCGAGCATAAGTTGGGTCCAGTGAAACGGTGGTCCGGCCACGCCAGCGCGCTGCTCGGCCGGGCGCCGATCCGGTTACCGGCCGATGGGTGGCGTCGCGGCTATGACTGGTTGCGCGGTTCGGCGCCCGGTCTGGTGCCGCTGGTGCTGCTGGTAGGGGCTGGTGCGGGCGCCGGCGCGGTGGGGTTCCGGTACCTGATCCTGGGTTTCACCGAGGCGTTCACCGGGCGGCCGGATTACAGCGACGCGGGCCGCGTGCCCAGCCCGCACTTTCCCGGCTTGGGCATGTTCTTCGTGATCGTGGTGCCGGTGCTGGGTGGGCTGGTGTACGGGCCGATCGTGGACCGGTTTGCCAAGGAGACCCGTGGGCATGGGGTGCCGGAGGTGATGCTGGCCATCGCGCAGCGGGGTGGGCGGATCGGCCCGCAGGTGGTGATCGTGAAGTCGCTGGCGTCGGCGTTGTGTATCGGCTCCGGCGGATCGGTTGGCCGGGAAGGCCCGATCGTGCAGATCGGCTCCGCGCTGGGGTCGACCATCGGCCAGCTCCTGCGGATCGCCGACACCCGGCTGCGGCTGCTGGTTGCCTGCGGCGCCGCCGGTGGCATCTCGGCCACCTTCAATGCCCCCATCGCGGGGGTGTTCTTCGCCCTCGAGCTGATATTGCGAGACTTCGCCACCGAGTCGTTCGGGGTGGTGGTCCTCGCCTCGGTCACCGCCGACGTGATCGGACGAGCGGCCTTCGGCTCCACCTCCTTCCTGAACCTGCCGGCGTTTCACCCCGCCGCGCCCGTGGAGTACCTGCTCTATGCCGGTCTGGGGATCCTCGCCGCCGTGGTGGGCGTGGCGTTCACCAAGGTGCTCTACGGCACCGAAGACCTCCTCGACCGGGTGTGGCATGGGCCGGAATGGCTGCGCCCGGCCGCTGGCGGAGTGCTGCTCGGGCTGGTGCTGCTGGGCTTGCCGCAGATGTACGGCGTGGGCTACCCGGTCCTCGAGGCCGCTGTCCGCGGGCAGTACGTGCTGTGGTTCCTGCTCGTCCTGCTCGCGGGAAAGATCGCGGCGACCAGCCTGACGATCGGGATCGGCGGCTCCGGTGGGGTGTTCGCCCCCTCGCTG
>DASQVU010000412.1:0-10729 GCA_035640615.1 Pseudonocardiaceae bacterium | reverse complement strand
ACCGGCTGGCCCCGCTGCTGGATCAGCGCGGAATCAACTATCTGATGCTCGCCAAGCTTGATAATCCGGCTGTCCAGCCGCTGAGCGCAGCAGTGCCGGTCGACGAGGACGATACCGCCCTGCTGCAGCTGACCTCGGGCTCGAGCGCGGAACCCAAGGCCGTCCGGATCACCCACGGCAACCTCTACGCCAACATGACCGCCATGGTGCAGGTTGCGGCGCTGGACCTGACTCATGACGTGATGGTGTCCTGGCTGCCGCTGTTCCACGACATGGGCATGGTGGGCTTCCTCACGATCCCGATGGGGTTGGGCCTGGAGCTGGTCAAGGTAACCCCGGCGGATTTCATCTCGCATCCGCTGCTGTGGGCAGACCTGATCAGCCGGCATCGGGGCACGATCACCGCGGCGCCGAACTTCGGCTACGCGCTGCTGGCCCGCCGGCTGGCCAACACCGACCAGCAGTTCGACCTGTCCAGCCTGCGCTTCGCGCTCAACGGTGCTGAGCCGATCGAACCCGCCGCGGCGCGGGCTTTCCTCGCCGCTGGAGCCCGATTTGGGCTTCCGGAGACCTGCATGGTGTGCGCCTACGGGATGGCCGAGGCAACGCTTGGAGTCTCCTTCGCCCCGCTCGGGGTCGGCATGCAGGTCGATTCCGTGGACGCCGACGCGCTGGAGACCCAACGCCGGGCCGTTATGGCTGATCCCTGTGCGTCGCCGACTTCGCATGTCCGGGAGTTTCCGCGACTGGGGCCGCCGCTTCCCGGGATGCAGGTGCGGGTAGTTGCCGACGACGGTCATGAGGTGGGGGAGCGCATCGTTGGCCGGCTTCAGGTGCGCGGCAGTTCGGTAACCCGTGAATACCTGACCACCGCTGGGCCCCTCGCCACGCAGGACGCCGACGGGTGGCTAGACACCGGCGACGAGGGTTATCTGGTCGAGGGCGAGGTGGTGGTCTGCGGGCGGCGCAAGGACGTCATCGTCATGGGCGGGCGCAACATCTATCCCATCGATATTGAACGCGCCGCAGGGCGGGTCGAGGGTGTCCGGCCCGGCAACGTGGCGGCGGTTCGCCTCGACGCCGGGGTACATCGGGAATCCTTCGCGGTGGCCGTCGAGTCCACCCGGGCCGGAGATGCCGAAGCAGAGCGCATCCTCCGCAAGGAGGTTGCCGCGCGGGTGGTCGACGCGATCGGCCTGCGCCCGGGCGCGGTGGTGATCCTGCCACCCGCAGCGCTGCCCAAGACCCCATCCGGCAAACTCCGCCGCGCCGCGCTGCGCGCCCGCATCACCGAACACCTGCCGTAACCCTTTCCCGGGCGTGTCGCGTCCCCGTGCTCCGCGTGTCGCGCGCCGGTGCTCCGCGTGTCGCGCGCCAGTGCTCGGTCAGTGCAGTCGGTTTTGCGTGGCGGCGAGCCCCTGGGTGAGCAACTGCTCGACGGCGTCGGCGCATCGGTCCACCAACAGACCTAACTCGCGACGCTCGATAGGGGAAAAGTCACGAAGCACGTAGTCGGCGGGATCCATCCGGCCCGGCGGCCGGCCAATACCGAACCGCACCCGCAGGTAGTCCTTAGTACCTAAGTACGCCGAAACTGAGCGCAAACCGTTGTGCCCGCCTTCGCCGCCGCCGCGTTTGAGCTTGAGCACGCCGAATTCAAGGTCAAGATCGTCATGCACAATCACCACGTCGGTCGGTGCGATCTTGAAGTACCGTGCGGTGGCGGCTACCGCCGGACCAGAGACATTCATGAACGACCGCGGCTTGGCCAGGATGACGCGCCGCCCGGCCAACCGCGCTTCGAGCAGATCAGCTCCGCTCTTATGCGCGGTGAAACGGCCGCCCACCCGGCGCGCCAACTCGTCGACCACCATGGATCCAGCGTTGTGCCGGTTGCCGGCGTAGTCGGGGCCTGGATTGCCCAGACCGACGATCAGTGCAATCTCGCCAGCGACCCCATTGGTATCGCCCGCAGCGGTCACGGCCGCATCGAAGGTCTGTTTCAGGACAGCTCGGCGGACGGCCCGGTAACCGGTGCCGCCTCTTCTTCCGCAGCGCCCTCAGTATCAAGGTCTTCAGCGGTCGGGGCGGCGACGACATTGACGATGAGCTGATCCGGGTCAGTCCGCAGTTCCACGCCTGGTGGCAGCGCGATCTCAGAGGCCAACACGCGGGTGCCGACCTCGGCCTCCTGCACGGACACCTCGATCTCGTCTGGGATCGCCAGCGCGTCGGCTTCCACCTGCAGGTTCGTGACTTCCTGGGTGACCAGCGTGCCCGGCGCCGCGTCGCCGGTGACAACGACGTGGACGTCTACCACAACTTTTTCGCCGCGCCGGACGATGAGCAGATCAACATGCTCGATGTGGCGGCGGATCGGATGCACGGTGACGGTCTTGGTCAGCGCGAGCTGCGGCGCCCCGCCGAGATCCAGACTGAGCACAGCGTTGCTGCCCTGCTCGCGCACCACCCGGGCGAACTCTAGGGCGGGCAGCGCAAGGTGTTGCGGATCGCTGCCGTGCCCGTAGAGCACTGCGGGGATCTTGCCGGCTCGCCGAGTGCGACGGGCGGCACCCTTACCGAACTCGGTGCGCGGCTCGGCGGCCAGGCGGACTTCGGACACGACGGACTCCTTGGCGAAATGTGCGGCGTAACACCCGAAGGCGAGACGCTGGTTCGGCAGTCGCTGCGGCGGTGAGTGAGGCCCTCACGATCGGGCACGGGCGCGCTGAACGCGACACCGCCGCGTCGATCACGAAGAGCGCCGGGCTCTCCCTCGCCGAGGCAACCCCAAGAAGTATAGACAGTGCGGGTTCACCGGCTGCCCACCGGGGCGCGACACACCTAGCACGAGGGCGCGACACACCGGGGGAGGGCGGGACACCCCCGGCACGAGGGCGCGACACGCCGGGGGAGGGGTGGGGCGGCAGGGCTAGGCATTGCCGTCGAAAAGGCTGGTGACGGAGCCGTCATCGAAGACCTCGTGGATCGCGCGGGCCAGCAGCGGCGCGATCGAGAGCACCGTCATGCCGGGGAAGCGCTTCTCGTCGGGAATGGGCAACGTGTTCGTGAGGATGACTTCCCGAGCGCCGCAGCTGGAGAGCCGCTTGGTAGCCGGGTCGGACAGCACCCCGTGGGTGGCCGCGATCACCACATCGGCCGCCCCAGCCTCGTGCAGCGCCGCCACCGTGCTGGTCACCGTCCCGCCGGTGTCAATCATGTCATCGATCACCACGCACAGCCGGCCGTCGACGTCGCCGACCACCCGGTTGGCAACGGCCTGGTTGGGCCGGGTGGGATCGCGGGTCTTGTGGATGAACGCCAGCGGGGTACCACCGAGGGTGTCTGCCCAGCGCTCGGCCAGCCGCACCCGCCCAGAATCGGGAGAGACCACGGCCAGCGCCCGGTCGGCGTAGGTCTGCTTGATGTGGGTGGCCAGCACCGGCAGCGCGAACAGATGGTCCACCGGGCCGTCGAAGAAGCCTTGCACCTGCGAGGTGTGCAGGTCCACCGTCATGATCCGGTTCGCGCCCGCGACCTTGAACATGTCCGCGATGAGCCGGGCGGAGATGGGCTCGCGCCCACGGTGCTTCTTGTCTTGGCGGCTGTATCCCCAAAACGGCATCACGGCGGTGATCCGCTTGGCCGACGCCCGCTTGAGCGCATCCACCATGATCAACTGCTCCATGATGGCGTCGTTGATCGGCGCGGTGTGCGCCTGCATGACAAAGGCGTCGCAACCGCGAACCGACTCCTCGAACCGCACGAAGATTTCACCGTTGGCAAAGGAGTAGGCCGACTGCGGGGTGACGGCGACGTCGAGGTGTTTGGCCACCTCGTCGACCAGCTCCGGATGAAAGCGCCCGGAGAGCAGCATCAGGCTCTTCTTCGGGATGGCTGACATGGTGGAAAAACTCATGATCACTCCTGCCGCGTAATCTCTCCGCCGGCCTGCTGCGCTGCGTGCGCCGCCGCGGTGCCCGGGCGGCGCCGGCTCACCCAGCCTTCGATATTTCGTTGCCGGCTGCGGGCCACCGCCAGCGCGCCCGGCGGCACATCCTGCGTGATGACCGAACCGGCGGCGGTGTAGGCGCCGTCCCCGATGGTCACGGGCGCGACGAACATATTGTCGGCCCCGGTCCGCGCGTGCGCACCCACCGCGGTCCGGTGCTTGGCCACGCCGTCGTAGTTGACGAACACAGTGGCCGCGCCAATGTTCGTTCCCTCGCCGATTGTCGCGTCCCCGACGTAGCTCAGGTGCGGCACCTTCGCGCCTGGCCCCAACTCGGCGTTCTTGGTCTCCACAAAGGTGCCCACCTTGGCCCGCTCGCCGACCCGGCTACCCGGCCGCAGGTAGGCGAAAGGACCGATCTGCGCCCGCTCGGCGACGACCGCGCCGACGGCGTGCGTGCGCACCACCGTGGCGCCCGCCCCGATGGTGCAGCCCGACAGCGTCGAATCCGGCCCGATCACCGCACCTGGACCGACGACGGTACCCGCGTGCAGCTGCACCCCAGGATGCAGCAGCACGTCAGGGGAGAGCTGGACGTCGGTGTCCAGCCACACCGAAGCCGGGTCGATGACGGTGACCCCGGCGCGCATCCAGTGCACCACCAACCGGCGGTTGAGCTCCGCGCCCACCGCGGCCAGCTGCACCCGGTCGTTCACTCCGGCCACAAGCCACGGGTCGGTGCACGGATGCGCCCCCACCGGCAGCCCACCGGCGCGGACCACGCCCAGCACGTCAGTCAGGTACAGCTCACCTTGACTATTCGACGGGCGTAGCCGGCCCAGCGCGTCGCGCAGTACGGTGGCGTCGAAGGCGACCACGCCTGAATTGATCTCGCGAATGGCGCGCTGAGCCGTGGTGGCGTCCCGGTGTTCGACGATGCCCAGCACCGCGCCAGAGCGCTCCCGCAGCACCCTGCCGTACCCGGTGGGGTCTTCCACGAGCGCGGATAGGACTGTGACCGCGTGCCCCGCGCGGTGATGGTCGGCGAGCAGCTCGGCCAGCGTGGCGGTGTCCAGCAGCGGTACATCGCCGTAGCTGACCAGCACGGTGCCGGATAGTCCGGCCGGCAAGACGTCCAACGCCGTACGAACCGCATGCCCGGTGCCGTGCTGCTGGTCCTGCACCGCAGCGCGCAGCTGGCGTCCCAGGGCGGCCGCCAACGTGCGCAGGTGGGCATCCACCGCATCTCGACCGTGACCGATCACCACGACCAAATGCTCGGGATCCAGCCCGGCGACGGCGCGGACAGCATGCTCCACCAGGGTCCGGCCGGCCAGCGGGTGCAGCACCTTGGGGATCGCCGAGTGCATCCGGGTGCCTTCCCCGGCGGCCAGCACGATCGCTGTCGTGAGGCTCCCGTTTGGGAGCATCGCCAGGTGTCCTTCCCTCATGTGGTGCAGCGGTAACAGGCCGGATCCTACGGGGACGCGACGCGCGGCGGGCCGACGCCGTCGCATTCGTTGTTCAACTGTCAGCCATCCGGCCGTTTCTTCTGCTCCAGGACACTAGCGACGCGCGCGTTGACGTCACTCGCCGGTGAGGCGTCGAACTCGGGGAGGCCGCGTTCTCGACCAGGATCCCCCGACTGCCCGCGCCACCGGTATGCCGTCTAGCGCCATCACCACGGAGTGTGTCGATTTCATGCTGCCGCTGCACCGTATCTCTGGTGCTCTGCCAGCCGAGCTGCTCACTGTGCCACTTCACCCTGGCCAGTCGCCCGCTTAGCCACTATTACCGCCACGGACGGCCGGAGCCGTTGCAGAGTGCGGATCAGCAGCTTTCTGGTGCGGCTGACCGTGCACTGCGCGGTTGCTAGGTCGCGCCGTGGTCAGCTGCCCGCCGATCGCGAGTTTGATCCAGACGCCCAGTGTCTGGCCGGGCTCGCCGCCTGACGATGCTGCGCGTGAGGACGCTTTTCCCGTTGTTGGTGCCGCCCCGCTGTGACGTGCACCAATGTGTCCACTGCCTCAGCGGGGCGTTTACGCCGCAGTGCCTTCATGCCCACAGATCCCATCGAATTGGCTAATGGCGGCTGGTTACTAGCGAGCCTCAAATATTGACATAGTCAGATCTGAATCCAAGATGCGAGTCGAGACTTAGTGCGTCGATAAGTCATCGCTGCGGACAGCGCAGACTATGCCATTTTTGGCTACTTAGTGACAGGGATCGGGTTCACTGAGTAAATATTTGCGCTCCTGCAATATTCAATACGCACGCTGTGTTACTGGCCAGTTACTCTTTACGCTGTTCTTTCCACGGGCGCTACGGCGAGTGGATGAAGAGGCTAGCTGTGTAAGCCTATTCCTTCTACCGTTTATACCTAGACGCTCGGGCATCAATCTTGTGCCTGAGCCGCTGCGGATCCGAGGGGTGATAACACCGCAACAGACTGCAATTTCAATATCGCATCCTTGCTGAGCAACAGCAGCACGTACGGCGAGGCATGCACTTGACACGGTGGCTGGTCAATCAGCAAAGGGGCACCCGGTGACTACGCTTTCACTTCTCGGTTCGCAAGCCTCGTTGGCCCGCACCGCGCGACCCGAGACGGCATATGCCCCTGTGAGTGCACTGGGCGACGACCGTGAGGCGCTGATCAGCGCTGCCATGAAGGGTGACGCCGCCGCGATCGATGGTGTATTCCGGTGGATTCGGCCCCTCGTGTTGCGCTATTGCCGCAACCGTGTTGGTGGTCAGGAGAAGACAGTCACCTCAGCCGACGATGTGGCCCAAGAAGTCTGCATCGCGGCGCTGACGGCTTTGCCCACTTACCGCTACCAAGGCCGGCAGTTTCTGGCCTTCATCTACGGCATCGCCGCGCATAAGGTGGCCGACGCCCGCAGGTCAGCGGCGCGCAATCGGGCCGAGCCTGTCCCCGAAGTTCCCGACACCACGGACCTGGCCGATGGCCCTGAGGCACAGGTAATGAACGGCGAGTCCGCCGCGCGGATGGCCACGTTGCTGGAGTCGGTATCGGACAAGCAGCGCGAGATCCTGGGCTTGCGGGTCCTGCTGGGACTATCCGCCGAGGAGGCCGCCGAAGTCGTGGGCTCGACGCCCGGTGCAGTCAGAGTGGCTCAGCATCGTGCGCTGAACCGGTTACGTGGCCTGTTGACAGCGGAGCCGTCCGCTGGCGCCGAAACGGAAGAAGCGACAGCGGGCGGCATCGAGCCCATATTGTTTACCGAGTGGGCGGCAAACGGTCTACCCATGTGGTAGGTGGCTATTTAATCGTGCAGCGACTCTATCAGCCGATAGGGTGGCTACCTGCGGTCGATGCGCTAAAGCACATGCATACGACAGGATGTTGCGTGGTTGGTCACACCGCGGTGAGCCGTTGCGGTGCAAGCCGCCGGCGGGCACGTCTAAACCCGTACTAGGCTATACGAGTGGCTGGCCTGGCCCGCCGTCACACGTGGCGGCCCGATGGCGATTTTGTTTCTGTGAGAGACGCGATACGCAGTGTCCGATGATAGGTGTTTTGGCGCGCGGCTTATCTGACGGCTTAGGTTAGGCTGGGCTCGCTAGATAAGGCTAACGGTGACTGTTCAACCACCCCTTGGAGGGTCGGTGACGATGATCGCAGTGATCGGGGTTGGGATTCTCGCTTGGGTCCTGATATCGGTCCTGCTTTCGCTATTCCTGGGAAGGGCCATTAGATTAAATAGGACACCGGCCTCGGCGGTCGAGCTGGCCCTGGCGTCTCCGGCCGGCGAGCCGGCGCATGAACCGACTGCCGAGGCGATGGTCGGGTTCCCACCCCAGCCCTCCCGGTTCGTCGGTCGTGCCGATGCGATGGCTGCGGCTACTACCGCGTTGGATCCGGCGTCGGGGCGTAGCGCGGTGGTGTTGTCAGGTCCGGCCGGCGTGGGCAAGACCACCTGCGCGGTGGAGCTGGCCTACCACCATCGGTATGCCTTCGGGGCATTGGTGTTCTGGTCCGCACCCACCGATCCGGAGCCGTGTGGTGATGCGCTGCGCCTGCTGGCGGCAAAGCTGGAAGCGCGGCTAGGGGATCATAGCTTCACGATCACGGATAAGATCGACACCGAAGCAGCGTTGGAGAAGGTCCGACCCACCCTCACTGCCGTATTCGCCGATGCGGGCATGCTGCTCATCCTTGACAATCTCGAAACCTTGCTCACCCCAGACGGCCAATGGCGCGATCCGCGCTGGGCGTTGCTGATCGGCGCGCTCATCGACCACACCGGACCGTCACGGGTCATCATTACGAGTCGAGTGGTGCCGGCGGGGCTGGACGCCCACATGGTGTTGATCCGACCGGTACCCGCGCTGTCCCGGGACGAGTCCCTGCTTCTGGTCGCAGAGCTGCCCACCCTGCGCGCGTTGCTGCACAGCGTGGCGCTGGCGCGCTGCCTGCTCACGCTCACCCAGGGCCATCCCCAGTTGCTGGAGTTCGCCGACGCGGCCGCAGCCGACCCGCCCCGGTTGGCCTACCAGCTGGCCGAGATCGAAGCAGCGGTGGATGGGGCAGCGCCCCTAGCTGCTTTCCTCGTCCAAGGGAACACGTGGCTGGACGCCGAGCAATTGCGGCAGATCGCCGCCACATGGATCAACACTCTCGCCGCGACAGCGCCGGCTCCGGCGCGGCTGCTGCTGCAGGCACTGTGCCGGATGGAGGAAACCGACCGGAACCCGGCTGTCACCGAGGCGAACTGGGCTGCTTTGTGGCGGCGATTGGACCAGCCGGGCGAACCACCATCAGTTGCCGCGGCAGTCGCTCCGTTGATCAGTGCCGGACTAGTAGCCGCCGATCACGTGCGTTACCGGATCCACCCTGGCGTCGTCGAAGCCATCCACACAACGACCCCAGCGCCGGTCATTTCCGCCGTCGATGAGCAACTCGCCGCCTGGTGGACCGCAGTGGTCGGTGGCTGGGAGATCGCGCCGCAACAAGCCGGCGACGACGCCGGCTTGACCGCCGCACGCTACTTATTGCGTCAATGCGAATGGAACCTGGCCAGCTGCCTGCTCGAACGCGTGCTGATCCGGGACGGCTACTCGCCAGCCACTGCGCTTGCCGCCATACCGCTGCTGCGGTGCATCGCCGAGGCCACCGGCGCTGGAAAGGACCTCGTCGTACTCGGTGCCGCGCTGCGGAAGGTGGATCCGGACGAGGCCGAAACGCTGCTGCGCCGCGCCTACTACCAAGCCATGACTGAGGGCGATCAACAAGTTGCCTCTACCACCGCCGGTGAACTGGTCACGTTGCTGCGTGACCAAGGCAGGCTCCAGGACGCATTGGCGATGGCCAGCCAGAAAATTGAGCGCACCAGCCAGGCCGGGTTCGGGCGCTGGACCCAGCTCAGCGATCAAGGCCGGCGGCTGCAGATACTTCATCTGCTCGGCCGCCATGAGCGGGTTCTTATTGACTTACTTGGGTTGCGAGCCCAAATGGCCGATTTGCCCGACGAGCGCGCCCACAACGACCGGGTGAGCCCATGGAACGTCCGGGAGTGCGTGCTCGATATCGGCCGCTTGTCTGCGGTGGCCTTGGAGCGCTGGGACGAGGCGCTCGATCTCAACGACGAGATAGTACGGACAAAGCAGCGGCGCGGGGCCAGCATTTCTGAGATCGCCGCCAGCCGGTGCCACGACTACCTCCCGCTCTATCACCTTGGCCGGCCCGCAGATGCTGACCAGCTACTGCGCGGCTGCCAGGACATCATCGCCACCGCCCGGGACATTACCCAGCTTGCAGCCGTCTACGGTGCCCGCGCTGATCTGGAGGACAAACGTCTTCATCTGAAGAAGGCCGTCGAGCTCCAACGCACCTCGCTGCACCTCTGGTATCTCCATCCCGATTCCCTGGAGATCTCGGCAGCGCACCACAGCCTTGCCGACTACCTGTCCCGCGTCGCCGGGGATCCTGCCGAGCAGCGTGCTCACCGCCTCGCCGCAGCGCTGCTCGACCACCTCAAGGGCAATAGGCAAGGACTCGCCAAGATGCTCGGTACGCTCGCCACCGAGCTGCGCAGCGATACCTGCGATCCGGATGCGTCGGCGCTTCCCACGACCCTGCCCCAGGTCATCCGTCTAGTCGATGCCGATAACAGCATCTGTTTTGGCAACCTTGTGGCCGCTGTGTGCCCCGACCGGACCACCGCTGAGCAGGCGTTGGCCGACCTGTTATCCAGTGCGTCCAAACCCTCATAGAAATCGTTGCTGCGCGGGTTGGACGTACGGCGAAACTTCGCAAACGTCTCAGATTGGTCACTGCTTTCACGAATATCTCGACCGTAAGTAGCGACATAGTCGCTATTCGGAAAACGCCATACTGCTGTCTGCGGTCCGCGACCACGCAATGTTGTCAACTAATCACAGTGCTGCGCCGTTTGTCGACGACAATAGTCCAAGCGGGTTAAAATACTATGCTTGTTCGGCGCGAGCCCATTACAGTCGGTATCAGTAGCTAGTCCGCTCGCGACGCTCGAGCGGTGTACAAGACTGGAAAGCCCGCAGTACCAAGGGCGGTATGCGGCATGTCGCGCCTCAGGCCACAAGCTTAGAGAATGCCTGACTTCGCGCAAGGACTCCTGTGTAGGGCGGGTCGGTTTGTATGTCCGCATGTCGCGACCATTCATCTGCGATGAGGTGGTCGCTTTGGTGGGCATGGAAGGGTCGGGCGAGATGAGTCATCTTATTTCCCAGGTCGTGTGGCTGCTGATCGTGGCATGGGGAATTTGGCACCTAGGT
>DASQVU010000411.1:0-4932 GCA_035640615.1 Pseudonocardiaceae bacterium | reverse complement strand
TGCGGTCGTTGACCAGCCGGGCCAGCGCCGCCAGCGCCGGCGGTGTGCACCGCGGGTGGTCGGTGAACCGAACACCGGCGAGCACCGAGACGTACTCCATCACGCACGCGCCGTCCTCCGGACCGCGGTGCCAACCTCGGGTGAGCACCGGGAGCTGGTCCGGCACCCGGGTGCCGGAGGGCATGGCCAGCCCGGGTGCCTTCACGGGGCGCTTCATTGCCCGACCCGCGCGCCCGGCAGGCCGGCTGGATAGCTGACCGGCTCCATGGTCCGGCGACCCGGGATGTTCGCCGAAACCTTGTAGTTGCCCATGGGCAAGACGGTGCGCCCGCCGGTTGCGCTGGCCAGCATCATCGCCCCGGCGGTGTAGAACGCCGCTGCTGCCGAGGCCACCAGCACCCAACCACCGGCGGTGACTAGGCCGTGGGTACCGCCGACGAGACCGGCCGCCAGCAGCCCTGAACCTGCGGCCAGCAGCCACAGCACGGTGGCCAGGCCCAGGTTGTCCGCCATCGCGGCCAGCGCACCGAAGGTGGTCACCACCGCCAGTACGATGAACCAGAAACCGAACGCCTGCGACGTCAACGCGGTCGTCGGCAGGATGTGGCCCGCGGTGAGCAGCACCAGCAGCCCCCAACCAAGCCAGAACGCGCCCCAGGTGCCGTGCATCGCGGTGGCCACCGCGTCGCGAGCCCGGTAGGACCACATCCCCGCCAGCAGCTGCGCCAGCCCGCCGAAGAACAGCGCGAACGGTGCGATCACCGGGGCTGCTGTCGTCGGTGATCCCCACCAGCCGGCCAGCAAGGACGCGACCATGAAGGTCGCTCCCGCGAAGCCGAACAGGCCCAGAATCGACGGCGCCGCGATCGGGGTGAGCACGATGCGACTGCGCTCGGTCCACGCCTCCGCGCTGTTGAGCTCCGCGTCGGGGCGCCGCGCCGCACCGGCTCCATCACCGGTTATCACCCGGTTACCCGCTCTCTGATCCTTGTCTGGTCGCATTGCGTGCACCTCCTGCTGCGTATCGAGACAACTGATATCGCAGGGCTGCCCGGCTGACCGCCGGCTAAACCAGGTGATGGTTACGGGCCTGCGGGGCGTGGCACAGGAGCGGCACCTGGGTAGAGGGGTTGCCAATTCGGCTCGGAAGGGTGCGCGATACCGGCTGGGCCGGCGCCGAATGCCGCGAGCAGATTGCCGGTGATGCGACCGACCAGCTCGGCGGGGCAGGGCCGGTCGGGTGGGCAGGGCGCCAGGGCGGGGATCCAGCTGTTGGTGCCGGAGTCCCAGACTCCGGCGTGGCTAGCCGGATCGGTGTAGTAGGTCACGTCGGAGTAGAAGACCCCGGCGTGGTGGGTGCGCGCCTGGGCCTGGGAAGCATCCAGCGGTGAGTGCGCGAAGACCGTGACGTTCGGCGGGTATCCCAGCCGGGGATCGAGGCTGTCCACGTCCGAGCCGATCACCCCGGGGATCTCCTGCCCGTCGCGCAGGCCGGTACCGGCGAAAATCCACCCGCCCGCGTCGGTAATGCGCAGCGCGCCTCGGGGTGCATCGGGGGCCAGGTAGCCGTTGTAGGACTCACCGAGGAAGGTGTCCTCCGGCCAGCTCGCCGGTGGGGACGCCCAGGTGTTGCCGGTGACCTGTAAGGGATCGCCGTGCCCGTTCAGGGGGTCCTGCGCCGAGTTCCGGTAATCCACCTCCTGCCGGTCGGGGCCCAGCGGGGAAGCCTGCGTCCGGACGTGGCGCAGCATCCCGCTGGCACCGAAGAAGGCCAGGTTGACCCCCGCAGCGTGGGCGCTCACCGCCGCCTGGCGTTCCTCCAGCGACCAGCATTCGTCGTGACCAAGGGACAGCATCGCCTGGTGATTGCGCACGATGTTCGGGTGCTGGATCACCGTCAGGTCGGTGACGTAGCTCACGTCCAGCCCGTGCTGTTCCATCCAGCGCACCAGCGGCAATTCCAGGGCCAGGAAGTCCCCGGTGCCCGCACCGCCGTTGTAGGAGAACTCGTAGGGGCGGTCGAAGGACACCACCCGCGCGCGCGAGCACAGCGGGTACACCCCCGGCGGGCAGTTGCCCTTGCCTACGTAGTAGTCATAGCCGCCGTAGGGGTTCCACGCCTGCCAGGTAAGCACGTCATTCTTGACCAGGTAGGTGGCGTGGCTTCGGGGATCCCACACCGTCAACGGGACATAGCTGGCCTGCCCGCGGTTGCCGATCAGCTTGAGCAGGTAGTCACCCGGCAGGAACGCTGCCGTGACCGGCACCGGCAGCGTGGGTGACCAGTCATCGCAGGAGACCATGTTGGTGCCGGCTGTCACCGGGCACGGCGGCTGCACCGTTCCGGGCACCTCGTCCGAGCGCCACACCAACCTGGCGCCGCTGCCCTGGTAGTAGCCCATCCGGTAAGCCTCGACGCGGAACACCGGGGCATCTGTCGAGACGAAGAGCGCGACGGTGTCCCCCACGGCGGCGTACGTGCGATCGGTGAATCCGGCGATCGTCCCGGGCGGCGTTCCGGTGATCTTCCAGGAGTCGGTGCCCGGTCGCTGGTTT
The DNA here is from genome assembly GCA_035640615.1 of Pseudonocardiaceae bacterium. Classification (GTDB taxonomy): domain Bacteria; phylum Actinomycetota; class Actinomycetes; order Mycobacteriales; family Pseudonocardiaceae. Next base: position 2,376 of record DASQVU010000411.1, on the reverse strand, counting down.
TCCCGCACCACCCAGGAGGCTTGCACCCCGTCCGGCCCGGTGGTCGTCCTATCCGGCGCCGCGGGTGCGCTCGGCGCCGCTGCATGCGCGTGCTGAGGGGATGCTCCCGGATGCCGAGCGCACCCCCCGATCATCACCAGCAGCACTGCGCACAGCCAGGTAACGGCGAACCAGCGGCGTGGACACACGCGCACAGTGAGGATGATCCCACCGTGTCGCGCTGTGATGCCCCGCGTGTCGCGCCCTGATGCCCCGCGTGTCGCGCCCCGGTGTCCGGTGTGTCGTGGAATCCGGCCACCGGCGCCGCGCGGGCGATCTTCCTGCGGTGGTGATCGCCAAAGTGAGCTCTCACCTGGCTCACTTGCGGCGATCAGGCGGCCTCGCGGTCGTAGCAGGATCTCGCCGCCGCGCGGGGAGTCCACGGCAACCGCCGTCCGGCCCGGTCTACCCACCAACGGGGCTCGACGCGATCGCGCCCGATCCACCGACGGCGCGGGACCACGGGATTGTCAGGAGAGCACTCCATACTGCTGCGGATCGGTCGGACCGGCAGGCGGGAGGGCGCGGTGGTACAGCGGAATCGGAATCGGCGGGCGGCCGCCGCGGCGCGGCGTCGGGCGCACCGCCGGGCCTGCGCGGGGCCGGCAGGCGGGGAATCCGGGGCCGGCCGAGGATGGGCAGCCGCATCTCCGGGGGCCGGGCCTGGGTGGGCATCGGCACCTCCAGGGGCCGGGCCTGGACGGGCCAAGCCGTCGGCAGAGACGATCTCGACGGTGCTGCTCAGCGCGGCACGCGAACATTGGGCGGGTCGTCCCGACGCCGGTACGCGCATCGCGCTCATCGTGGCGGATCGTTGCGCTGGCCAGCCTGCAGTGGTGGCTGCGGCGGCGCGGAGTGCGGTGCTGCCGCTGGTCACCGCGGCTTGGGAACGCGGCTGGTCGCCTGAGGACCTGCACCAGATTGCCCGGCGCCGGTTGGATACCGCCGGCGTGAGTTACCTGATCGACGCGGTCGCCGAGGAGTCCCAGCGCTACGCCGCAGCCACCGTGGCGCCGCGTTGGCGGGAGGACCTCCGGCAGATCGGCGCGGTGGTGTGGTGGAAACCCGACCAGGCTGAAAGTCATCTACTGCAGTGGGCCCGCCGCCACGAAACCGGCCTGGCCGAAACGCTCACGACAGTGATCGAGGTGCTGGCGATGCTGCTGGCGCTGCCGGCGCTGCCCAGGATCGTGCCGCAGCCGGGCTCGGTGACTGCGCTGGCACGGCCACGCCGCGGGGTTGACCAGAAGATGCTCTCTCGAGTGCGGGCGCTGCTGGCCAAGGCCGAGTCAACCACCTTCCCGGAGGAAGCCGAGGCGCTGTCGGCCAAAGCACAGGAGTTGATGAGCCGGTACGCGCTCGAGCGGATCGTGGTGGAGAGCACCGCCGATCTGACGGACCCGCAGCCGGCCGCTGCCCGGCGATTGTGGCTGGACAATCCTTATATAGCTGCCAAAGCCATGCTGGTGGGCGTGGTGGCTGAGGCCAACCGCTGCCGGGCCGTGCTATCGGAGAAGATCGGGTTCACCACCGTGCTCGGCGACGAGGTGGACCTGGAAATCGTAGAGCTGCTCAGCACGTCCCTGCTGGTGCAGGCGACCCGGGCGATGGTGTCCGCGGGTAGCCAGATCACCCGCAGCGGGCGGTCCCGCACCCGGTCGTATCGCCAATCGTTCCTGCTTGCCTATGCGACCCGGATCGGTGAACGGCTGAGCAGCGCGCGGGACGCGGGTGCCGCCGCGGTGGCCGGTGCGATGCAGCTGCTGCCGGTGCTGGCTGCTCGGGAACGCATGGTGGACGAGCTGTTTGAGTCGATGTTCCCGCAGCCGGTGTCCCGATCATTCAGCGTCGGCAACGCCGCCGGGTGGCACGCTGGCCGGGCGGCTGCGGACCTCGCTGTGCTCGATACTCGACGGGCAGCGGTGTCCGGGGGTAGTTGAGGGTTGGCCGAATCAGTGGCTGAGCCCTCAACGAGCTAGGGAGCCCAGCGGATCCCTTGACTCTTAGTTACTGCAGCACCTAGGCGATTCGTGCGCGCGCCGGTTCTTCCTATTCTCCCCTAGCACGAATTAGGCCAAGAACTCTCCACGATGCGCGGACGGGAATTCTTTGTTGGTCACGACGTCGATGTAGTGGAGGATTTCGGATCGTAGTTCCGAACGTTGTGGCTCTGGAAAGTTAGATACGTCCCGATACGGTACACCGACCGCATCGGCTTCACGACTTACGGAGTCGTCAGCGTTCGCATAGTTCGTATAGGAACCGACTGCGACGAGGCCAGCAATAGCCCGTAGAACAATCCGGTGCCAGCAACCAGGATATCGATGATACTGTTAC
>DASQVU010000410.1:0-2626 GCA_035640615.1 Pseudonocardiaceae bacterium | reverse complement strand
TCGCGGCCAGCGCTCTTGTTGTTGCGCGCATGGAGAACCGGACAAGGGCGGGGAGGGCGATGCGTTACGCGTTCGCGGACGAGTCGGACTTCGAGCGTGGCCGGCTGGCGGGGCTCGAGGCGATGCTCGATCCGGTCACGGCTGATGTGCTGGCGCGCCTGGGTGTGGGGCCAGGCTGGCGCTGCGTTGAGGTGGCTGCTGGAGCCGGCTCCGTCGCCCAGTGGCTCGCCGACCGGGTGGGCCCCACCGGGCACGTGGTGGCCACCGATCTGAACATCCGCCACCTCTCCGCCGTGACAGCGCCCAATATCCAGGTGCTGCACCACGACCTCCTGGTCGAAGACTGCCCGGGAGAGCCCTTCGATCTGCTCCACGCCCGAGCGCTGGTCGAGCACCTTCCGAATCCGGACAAGGTCATCGAACGGCTCGCCGGTTGGGTGCGCCCGGGCGGGTGGCTGGTGATCGAGGACTTGGACTGGTCCACGCCTTTCTTGATCACTCGAGATCCTGTGTTGGAGAAGGTGCTCGCCGTGGGAATGGACTTCCTGCGCCAGTCCTTCACCTACAATGACGTCTGTGGGCGGGCGCTACCCAAGCTGTTCAGCGACCAAGGTCTGGTCGACATCGGGTGTGAAGCGCGCAGCCGGCTGATGTCGGGCGGTAGCGCTGAGGCGCAATTCTGGGTCCAGGGCTTTGATCGGACGCGGGCAGCCCTGATCGCTACTGGGCAGCTCACCGACCAGGAGATCGCGGCTGCTCGCGCCGTCTTCGCAGACCGTTCGTACTTGAGCATGACGCCGACGCTCGTGTCGGTGTGGGGACGGACGCCTTCGAGTACGGATTAAGCAGCCAACAGCATTCGGCGATTTCGACCGCCGCGGTCGTTCGTCATTTCCTACCGTTTACGGAGAGACGCCGGTAGCGGCTAGCCGGACGTTGAAGGCGTAGGTGCCTGCGGCGTGGCTAAGGCATCGTGTGGTGTCGGCTGCCAGGGCTTCGGCCTGCTGCAGGTGCGGGGTGACGGTTCCCCAGGCTGCGCACCGGTTCCGGGCAGCCGCGGTGAGCTCGCCCAGGTGGTGGGCGATCCGTGCGAGGTCACAGACCAGCGTCAGGGTCTCTTCGTCGGTTGCGGTCATCGGGAGGGTAGCCGCGTTGGCCAATGCCGCCGCAGCCTGCTCAATCGGAGTATTGATGAGGTTGTCCATGAGTAAGTGGCCATCTGACTGGGAACAGTCGCCTAGAGAAAAACGGGTGATGCCGCAGAGCCGATGCGGAATTGTTTTGGGTACCGCAACGGCGGGTGCAGCTTTTCGCAACACCCCATTAATTCGCGAGTGCAGTTGTTGCACCGCGCCAGCTTAGGACCGCTGTCCGGGTAGCTGAAGCGCAGTTCGACAAAGGGTATCGGCGCGGCCGATCAGCTGCTGCCGCTTACCGTCAAACCAGCGCCGATCACCGCAGCGGTGGTCCGAACAGGGTGTGATGGCCCCATCATGTACTAGCCGCGATCGCGTCCCCGGCAGCCACCCGCCGTGAACTATTGGTGGCCCCCGGGGATCGCTCGAAGCTGACGAGGTGCATTTCTCACCGCTCCCTTGACGGCCGGGCCGACCTCCCCCGTGCCCGGCCGTCCGTCACCATCCCATCGGGCCAAGCGGCCCTCAACCGGGGCCGAGTTGTGCTTCCACAGCATGTACACATCGAGTCCACACATGTTGATGCCGGTACCGCTGACCCCACCGTTACGGTGACGCGCCGTGAGCCAGATGCCGACCGGTGATCAGTGCAGTGGCCAGCGAGCCACCTCGCCATCAAACGAGCGATCGACACGATTAGCCGATCCGGATGCGGGGAATCTCTGTGCCATGGCTTGGTCCGGCTACCGTGTGCCACCGTGTGGGTCGACGGTGCAGCAGATGCCTGCACCGCGGCTAGCCTTGACCGTCCCCGCGACCGCGACGAACGTCACCGCTTTGCGCCGGACCTTCCGGCACTGGGTCGGAAACTTCGTCGACGACGATACTGCCGACGATCTCACTCTCGCGGTGTATGAAGCCCTCATCAACTCCGCGGAGCATGCCTTTGCGCCCCATGCAGCAGGCTCGATCTGGCTACGCGCAACCATCGCCGGCGGGGAGGTCAGCGTCACCGTCACCGACAACGGCAGCTGGCGGCGTCCCACGGACTCCGGAGGCCACCGCGGCCGTGGGCTCCCGCTCATCCACCAGCTCACAACCGAGGCGCAGCTGACAACAGGCGCCCACGGGACCACCGTCCGTTTCCGGCGTCAGATCCACGCCGAGCAATACGCGGGTCCGGCCCGACTCTCCCTGAGTTAGCGCGCCATCATCGGGACCGGTCTCACCGCGTGCTGGATGCAGACTGCTGTTTGCGGGGGCCGGATTACCGCAGTCTGGCATCCAGAACGCGGCCGGGGCTGGACGGCCTAAGCGGGGTCGAAGATGTCGTCGGTGGACAGCGTCGTCTGCGGCACGGAGGCGAGCCGCCCGTCGGCGACCAGTTCCCGCACCGCCGGCACTGGGTCGGGATCAGAGAACAGCGCCGGGTCGTCATAGTCAGCGATCCGCCCAGTCGGATCGACGACCCACCAGGAGGCCTCCAGCGC
>DASQVU010000409.1:0-14926 GCA_035640615.1 Pseudonocardiaceae bacterium | reverse complement strand
GAATGAACTCATGGTGGTGTGGTGGGACCATTTCCTCAAGGGTGTAGACAATGGTGTGAGTGGCGGACCGACGGTCAATTACTTCGAGATGGGCGCCAACGTCTGGAAGACCGCAACGGCCTGGCCGTTGCCCGGCACCCGATGGACGAACTACTACTTATCCAGTGATGGGCATGCGTCAGCCCTCATGGGTGACGGGCAACTGGTCACTGCCGAGCCATCGAGCGGGCAGCAGCCTGACAGGTACGACTACGATCCGCGCAACCCCGCGCCCAGCGTGGGCGGGCATTCCTGCTGCGCGGCATTGACCGGTTCACAGGGTCCCTATGACCAGCACGCCGTCGAGCAGAGACCGGATGTCCTGGTGTACAGCACCCCGCCGCTGACTACCGACACCGAAGTGACTGGGCCGGTCACCGTTACGCTCTACGCCAGCTCGTCGGCTCCCGACACCGACTGGACGGCCAAACTGGTCGACGTGCACCCCGACGGCACTGCGGTCAACCTGAACAACGGCATCCAGCGGGCCAGCTTCCGGGAGGCGAGTACCGCACCGACGCCGCTCGAGCCCGGCCAGGTCTACCGGTACACCATCGCCGTGTGGCCGACGAGCAACCTTTTCCGCGCCGGTCACCGGATCCGCTTGGAGATCTCTTCGAGCGATTTCCCGCAGTTCGATCCCAATCCCAATACCGGATCATGGCTGGGCGAGAGCACGACGACACAGGTCGCTCACCAAACCGTCCTGCACGACGCCCAGCACCCGTCGGCGCTGGTCTTGCCCGTCATCCCGGTGTCGGCGTCGGGCAAGACCAGCGCCAGCTTCCCGATCAATACCGTGCACTGACGCTCGGTGGGAGAACCAGCAGGTCGCTGTCTTTCGTCTCGACTAAGGCTTTAGCGCACAGCAGGCTAAGCAGCGACAGTGCGCACAGCATGATACCGATGGAGAAACTGCCCAAAGCCGCCGCCAATGGCGCGGCGATCAGTGGCGGTATCGCGCCTCCCGCGATGCCGGCCATGTTGTAGCTGGTGCCAGCTCCGGTGTAGCGGAAGTGGGTGGGAAAGGTTTCCGGCAGCAACGCTCCGACGGGACCGTAAGCAAGACCCATCAACGCCAAGGTGACGATCACGCTGATCCCGAAGGCAGTCGGAGAGTGGATACTGAGCAAGGGGAACAGCAGCAGCGACCACACCACCGCCCCGGCGCAGCACAGGACCACCACGGCTCGACGGCCGAGCCGGTCGGCAGCGACGGACGACGCGATAACGCCGGCTGCCATCGCTATTCCGGCGCCGATCCCGATGGACAGCACGAAAGCCCGGCTGAGGCCGGCGCCTTTGGGACTGGTCCCATAGCTGGTGAGATAGGTGGTGCCGATGTAGAACAGGGCGAACATCGTGGTCAGCGTTCCGGCTGACAGCAGGATCTGGCGCGGCGCGTAGGTCAATGCCTCCCGCAGTGGGGCGCGCGTTGCAAGCTGCTGCTGCCCCTGGGCCCGCCGGAATACAGGCGTCTCGGCAATCTGCAACCGGACATACAGCCCCGCTCCGAGTAGCACGATGCTGATCAGGAACGGAACGCGCCACCCGTAGTCCAGGAATGATTGGTCGGTGTTGCCGAGGGTGAGGCCGGTCACCAGGAAGGTAGCGCTGGACAGCGCCAGCGCGATCGGTGCTCCGAGCTGTGGAAACATCGCGTACCAGCCCCGCCGTCCCGGTGGCGCGTACTCCGCGGCGAGCAGCGTTGCGCCGGCCCATTCCCCGCCGACTGCTAGGCCCTGCCCGAACCGCAGCACCACCAGGAGGATGGGTGCTGCGATCCCGATCGTCGCCGCACCGGGCAGCAGCCCGATGAGCACGGTCGCCGAGCCCATGAGCAGCAGCGTCGCGATGAGTGTCTGTTTTCGGCCGTACCGGTCGCCGTAGTGGCCAAAGATCATCGCACCGACTGGTCGGGCGACGAAAGCCACCGCAAAGGTGGCGAATGACGCGACCGAGCCCGCGGTCGAACCCAGTGCCGGGAAAAAGACCTTCGGAAATACCAGCGCGGCGGCCGTGCCGTAAATAAAGAAGTCGTAGAACTCAATCGTGGTGCCCACACAACTGGCGAGCGCCACCCGGCGCATCCTCGGAATGACGCTTGGGTCATTCATCCGTTTTGCCCCCATCGTATGAATCGTGACTGACAGGTATCACCGTGCCGCGTCGCGGCTCTTATGGGCAGCGTCGGCACGGTGTACTAGAGAGGGGGACCGGTGGTTGCGAGATACCTCGGACGCTCGCGGATCGTGGCGTCGGCGAGCTGGAGCCGCTGGTTGGTGCCACCGGCCGCGCTGTCGATCCACCTGGCGATCGGGCAGGCCTACGCCTGGAGCGTGTTCAAGAAACCCTTGGAGACGTCATTGGGCATCTCCGGGGTGGCCAGCGCGCTGCCGTTCACGCTAGGGATCGTGATGCTGGGTCTATCGGCGGCGCTGTTCGGTACCAGGGTCGACCGCAATGGCCCGCGCTGGGCCATGTTCATCTCGATGTGCTGTTTTTGCAGCGGTTTTCTGATCTCTGCGCTGGGCGTCTCAATCCAGCAGTACTGGCTGGTGGTTCTCGGATATGGCGTGGTCGGCGGAATCGGCCTGGGCATCGGCTATATCTCCCCGGTGTCCACGTTGATCAAATGGTTCCCCGACCGGCCAGGTTTGGCCACCGGCATCGCAATCATGGGTTTCGGTGGCGGTGCGCTCATCGCGTCACCGTGGTCCACCTCGATGTTAGTCGCCTTCGGCGCCATCGGGGCGCACCCAGATCCGCTCGGTATCGCTAGAGCTTTTGTGATCCACGCCATCGTCTACGCGGTGTTCATGTCGATGGGGTGGCTACTGATCCGGGTACCGGCTGACAGCTGGCGGCCCCCCGGTTGGATGCCTGCGCCGTCGGCCACGAAGGGCGTGATCGGCAATGCCGATGTCTCGGCGCGCAACGCGATCCGGACGCCGCAATTCTGGCTGCTGTGGGTGGTGCTGTGTTTCAACGTGACGGCTGGTATCGGCATCCTGGAGCGGGCAGCGCCGATCTACTCTGACTTCTTCCCCCGCGGTGTAGGGCTGGCCGCCGCCGCGGCTGGCTTCGTCGCGATCCTGTCGCTGGCCAACATGCTGGGCCGTTTCGTCTGGTCGTCGACCTCCGACCTCGTCGGCCGCAAGAACATCTACCGGATGTATCTGGGTGTGGGGGCGCTGCTCTACCTGACCGTCGCGGTCACCACGAATGCCAACAAGGTGCTCTTCCTGGTGTGCTGCATGCTCATCCTGTCGTTCTATGGCGCCGGATTCGCCACCGTGCCCGCTTACTTGCGTGATCTGTTCGGCACGTACCAGGTCGGCGCCATTCACGGCCGGTTGCTCACCGCGTGGTCGGTGGCTGGGGTGCTCGGACCAATGATCGTCAACACGATCGCGGACCACAGCATTGCCGCCGGGATAGCCGGTCCGGGCCGCTACACCCCGGCTTTCTCGATCATGATCGGGTTGCTGGTCGTCGGTTTCCTGTGCAACGAGTGCATCTACCCGGTCAACCCGAGGTTCCACGAGCTCGCTTCCGAGCAGGCGGCGGGAGAGGCGGTGACGGCAGCGTGAACACGCAGACCACTGGGCCGGCTCCTGGATCGCGTCCGGTACTCACCGCGCTGGCCTGGGCATGGGTGCTCGTGCCCTTCCTCTACGGCCTCTACCAACTCCTGGCCAAAATCCCCGCCCTCTTCAGCGGCTAGCCACCCCGATATGGAGACATATCGGGTCAGTTGTGGTTTGCGAGGTGAGCGATCTTCTCGAGTTCCGCGCGCGCTGGGGGAGCAGTACGGAGGTCTTCTGGCCACGTTCGAGCGATCTGCCGCGCCCAGCTGGCCCACGCCAGGATGGTCTGGTTGAGCTGGGCCTGCAGCGTCCCGACGAGACTGATCAGGGCCAAGCGCTGCGGGAATTGCCCACCGGTTGTCAGGTAGTGCTGGGCCCACTGCGCGTCGACCGCCACCCGGGCGAGGGCTCCGGCGTGAATACGGTCAAGATTCGCTAGCAGCTGATCTTTGCCGCCGTGCTCGGCGAAAAAGACCTTGATCAGCGCCTCGAACTCCAGCGATACGAGTTCACCCGGCTCGTCCAGCCATGCGCGCAGCGCGCGCTGTCCAGCTGGGGTGATCCGGTAGACCGATCGGGGCCGCTTGCCGACCGTCTCGTGCTGCACCGTTGCCAGCTTATGCGCGACCAGCTTGCGGGGTTCCTCATACAGTTTGCGTTCCGCGCGCGGCCAGAAGTTTCGCAGGCTGGCTTCCATCTGCTTGGCCAGCTCGTAGGTGGTCCACGGCTTGATCGCGAGCAGGCCGAGGATGGCATATGACGTCGTGGTCAGCGGTTTCACCGGATTTCCCTTGACGGGTGCGTGCTGCAGGTCGGATAGTGCCCTGGGCAGTATAGGAGGTGTGCATGCCAGAGTTCGCCGGGCTGTCGCACGTATCGCTGTCAGTGAGGAATCGAGACGTGAGTCGGGACTGGTATCGCCGGGTGCTGGGCTTCGAGCAGCTCGAAGAGGCGCGGACCGATGCCTACGACGAGTGGATCCTGCTGCACCCGGGCAACCACATGGTGTTGTGCCTGCAACAGCACAAGGCGAATCAGGGCGAAGAATTCGATCCGGTTCGCACGGGTGGTGACCACCTCGGGCTGAAGGTGAACAGCCGGGACGAGCTGGATGCCTGGGTCGCTTGGTTCGAGGAGCAGGGCGTCACATATTCGCCGATCGTCGATGAAACTTACGGGTCGGTGCTGACCTTCAAGGATCCGGACCGATTCCAACTGGAGATGTTCTACCGCCCGAACCACCCGTGACGCCCGGCTCCCGATATGGAGACATATCGGGCGCATTCAGTGCCCCGAAACCCCGTTATATCTCCATATCGGGGGAGGAGCACTGGGTGGGGTCGAGGATGAGATCGGCCCGGCGTGCCGTGGGAGCGATCAGGCGGGCGTTGCGCTCGTCACTACCGGCGGCGCGCGCGGCCGCTTGTGCCGCGGTGCGCCCGTACCGGCGGTGCCGGCCGGTCAGCCACGTGCGGCGGATGTCCTCGTCGGGCGCGAGGAACCACACCTCGTCGAGCAACTCGCGGACCGCTGACCACGGTTCGGTATCGAGCAACAGGTAGTTGCCTTCGGTGATGATGAGGGGGACCCTGCGCGGTACCGCCACCGCGCCCGCGATCGGTTCTTCAATCGCGCGCTGGAACTCCGGGGCGTACACAGTGCCGGCGTCGGGTGTGCGAAGCCGGCGCAGCAGCGCGACATAACCGGCGGGGTCGAAGGTGTCCGGCGCGCCCTTTCGTTCAGTGCGGCCCAACCGCTCGAGTTCCTGCTGTGCCAGGTGAAACCCGTCCATTCCCACCAGGACCGCGGCGGCGCCCAGGGCATCGACCAGGCGCCGCGCCAGCGTCGACTTGCCGGCACCCGGCGCTCCGGTGATCCCCAAGATCCGCCGGCCGCCGCTGCAGAGCGCCTGCGCGCGGACTAGGAGGTCAGGCCAGTTCATCGGCGCGGCCATACGCTGCCCCGGAAGTCGGATGACACGGGCTCACGTTGGTTGTACTCCTCATACCATGGCCACTGTTCGTGAGATTTATGAACGCAGTTTGACGGATCCTGCCGGTTTCTGGGCAGAAGCGGCGCGCGACATCGAGTGGATCAAGCCTCCCGAGCAGGTGCTGGACAGCTCCGGTGCGCCGTTCTACCGGTGGTTCGCTGGCGGGGTGCTGAACACTTGCCACAACGCACTCGATCGTCATGTCGACGCCGGACGCGGCGATCAGCTCGCACTGATCTACGACTCACCGGTGAGCTCCACCATCCAGCGCTTCACGTACCGGGAGCTGCGGGCGGAAGTTGCCCGCTTCGCTGGTGCATTGGCCGCCCGGGGGGTTGGCAAAGGCGACCGGGTCGTGATCTCCATGCCGATGGTGCCCCAGGCAGTGATCGCGATGCTGGCCTGCGCGCGGCTTGGCGCGATCCATTCCGTGGTCTTCGGTGGGTTCGCGGCCGTGGAACTGGCCAGCCGCATCCAGCACGCGAAGCCCAAGGCGGTTGTGTTCGGCTCCTGCGGGATCGAAGGTGGCCGTGTTGTCGAGTACGCCCCGTTGATCAATCATGCCCTCGAGCTTTCCGACCACCAGCCGCAGTTCTGCATTGTTGCCCAGCGGCAGCAGGCGAAGGCCGAATTGGTCACCGGCCGCGACATCGACTGGGATAGCGCGGTCGCGGACGCCGAACCGGCTGGATGCATTCCGGTCGCGGCTACCGATCCGTTGTACATCCTGTACACCTCCGGAACGACCGCCCAACCCAAAGGCGTGGTGCGGGACAACGGCGGCCATGCCGTCGCGCTGCGCTGGTCGATGACCAACATCTACGACACCGGTCCCGGCGAGGTGTACTGGGCGGCATCAGACATCGGCTGGGTGGTCGGCCACTCCTACATCGTCTACGCCCCGCTGCTGACCGGCGCCACCACAGTGCTTTACGAGGGCAAGCCGGTCGGCACCCCCGATCCGGGCGCGTTCTGGCGGGTGATCGCGGAGCACAGGGTCAAGGCGCTGTTCACGGCGCCGACCGCGATACGGGCAATCAAGAAGGAAGATCCCTACGGCAAACACTGCGGCTGGCACGACCTCTCGACGCTGCGCTATTTGTTCCTGGCCGGCGAGCGGCTGGACCCGGACACCTACCGCTGGGCCGCTGACCTGTTGCAGGTGCCGGTCGTTGATCACTGGTGGCAAACGGAAACCGGTTGGGCCATCGCGGCCAACTGCATGGGCATCGAAGCCCTGCCGATCAAGCCTGGTTCTCCAACGAAGCCGGTGCCTGGTTGGGATGTGCGGATCCTCGGCGACGATGGGACGGAACTACCGGCGAACTGCGATGGTGCAGTGACGGTCAAGCTGCCGCTGCCGCCGGGGGCGCTGCCGACCCTGTGGCAGGCCGACGATCGATATGTTGAAACTTACCTGTCAGCCCACGAGGGCTATTACCTCACCGGTGACGGTGGGCACCTGGATGCGGACGGCTACCTGTTCATCATGGGTCGCACCGACGATGTGATCAACGTGTCGGGCCACCGCCTGTCCACCGGCGCGATCGAGGAGGTCATCGCCTCGCATCCGGATGTCGCCGAGTGCGCCGTGGTGGGCGTCAAAGACGATCTCAGAGGCCAGGTGCCGCTCGGGTTTGTGGTGCTCAAGGCCGGCGCCGACCGCGAAGCCAGCCAGCTGCAAGCCGAGCTCGTGCAGATGGTCCGCGATCGGGTCGGCCCGGTGGCGGCGTTCAGGCGCACGGAGATCGTCGCGCGGTTACCGAAGACCCGTTCCGGCAAGATCCTGCGCGGAACGATGCGCCGGATCGCTGATGGTCAGGAATACACCGTGCCGCCCACGATCGACGATCCTGCCGTGCTGGACGGCATCATCCAAGCTTTGGCGGCCTCAGGTTAGTGCGCGATGGCGTCGATGATCGCCCGAGCGCCCTGGCGCAGCAGGTCGGCACCGACGAAGTAACCCAGCGCGGCGGGGTCTTCGGGCACGCCCCAGTGGTGGGAGTCGAGCCACTGGCTGCCGTCGAGGGAGAAGACCTTCCCGCGCAACGTCAGCTTGCCGTTGGCCTCGGTGGTGGCGTAGCCCGCGATGGGGGAGTTGCAGTGGCCTTGCAGCGCGTGCAGCATGGCGCGCTCCGCGGTGGCGTGCCGGTCGGTCTCCGCGTCGTTGAGCGCCACACACAGGGCCCGAACGTCGGCGTCCGTCGTGCGGCACCGCAAAGCGATGATTCCCGCGCCGACGGCCGGGCACATCGTGTCCAGCGGCAGGATCTCGGTAATCCGGTCAGCTTCGTTGACCCGGTGCAGGCCGGCCACCGCCGCCACGATCGCGTCGAAATGGCCCTCGTCCAAGCGCATGAGGCGAGTATTGACGTTGCCCCGCAACGGTTTGATCTCAATGTGCGGGTAGTGCAGGCGTAGTTGGGCGGCGCGGCGCACCGCACTGGTGCCGACGACGGCACCGGCAGGCAGTTCGGCTAGCGGCGCACCGGTGCGCGAGATGACCGCATCGCGGATGTCCTCCCGCGGCAGGTAGGCGGCGAAGCTCAGCCCCTCGGGAGCTGGTACGTCGCCCGGGATGTCCTTGAGGCAATGCACTGCAACGTCGACGCAGTCCTGAAGGAGGTTGCGGTCGATCTCCCGGACGAACGCCCCCTTACCGCCCAGCTTCGCCAGGTCGCCCATCCACTGGTCACCACTGGTAGTCACCTTGATCAGCTCGGTGGTGACGGTGGAATCCAGTGCCTCCAAGGCGGCGGCGACTTGCTCAGCCTGATGCAGCGCCATCGGGCTGGACCGGGTGCCGAGTCGCACGTGCGCCATGCCAGAACTGTACGCACTCACTAGCAAGCAGCACCAAACTGCCCGCCAGACCCTGCGGGCGCGGCGCGGTCCTGGCAGGGTGCCAGGATGGTGGCCCATCAAACGCAGAGAGGATAACTAAGGTGAGTGAGCTGACGCGCCCCACCGTGGAGGTACCCGAGGGGCCGGCGCCGAGCGAATTGGTGATCGAGGACCAGGTGATCGGCGATGGGCCGGAGGCCATCGTTGGATCGCAGATCAGGGCGCATTACGTCGGCGTCTCGCACTCCACCGGGCGCCAGTTCGACGCGTCCTGGGATCGAGGTTCCCCGCTCGAATTCCGGCTCGGCACCGGCCGGGTGATCAAGGGCTGGGATGATGGGATCGTCGGGATGCGGGTAGGCGGGCGCCGGCGGCTCACCATCCCGCCGCATCTGGCCTACGGCGACCGTGGCGCGGGGACTGCCATCAAGCCCGGCGAGACGCTGGTGTTCGTGGTCGACCTGGTCAGCGTTCGCTGACGAGACCTAGATATCCAAAGCGATGCGGCCACCCCGGCTTCGGGACACGCAGATCGTCATGGTGTCCGCGCGTTCCTGATCGGTCAGCACCCGGTCGCGGTGCTCGACGTCGCCAGTCAGCACCGGGGTCCGGGAGGTTCCGCAGAATCCTTGCTGGCAGGAATAGGCGACGTCGGGCATCGCCTCGCGGATGATCTCGAGGGCGGAGCGGTCAGCGGGCACGGTGAGCAGGCGGTTGCTTCGCTGGAGCGCGATCTCGAACGGCACGCCGTCGAGGATGGGTGGCGCAGTGAACCGTTCGAACTGCAACGCTGCTGCTGCGCTGCCCGGGTAGGCCCGGCGAACATCCGCGATCATGGGGGCAGGGCCGCAGCAATACACGGTTGCTCCGGGTGGTGAGTACTCCAACAGCTCGGCACCGGTGGGGAAGCCGTACTCGTCGTACGGTCGGATGTGCAGCCGATCTGGGTCCAGCTCGGCCAGCTCACCCATGAAGGGCATCGAGGCGTGCGAGCGGCCGGTGTAGACGAGCTGCCAGGGAAGCCTGTCGGCGACCGCCTGCTTGACCATCGGCAGGATCGGAGTGACACCGATCCCGCCGGCCAGAAACAGGTACGCAGGCGCAGGCGCGTAAGGAAAGGCGTTGCGCGGACCCCGTGCGGTCAGAGTGGTGCCAGGGCTGACGGAGTCGTGCAACTCCCGCGAACCACCGCCGCCGTCACCGAGCCGCCGCACTGCGATCCGGTAGCAGTGCCGGTCGGCCGGGTCGCCGCACAGCGAGTAGTGCCGGCGCCGCCCGGACGGCAGCAGTAGCTCGAGATGGCTGCCAGGTTGCCAGCGGGGCAGTTCGGCACCGTTTGCCGCGACCAGCCGGAAACTGCGGGCGTCGGATGCCTCCACTCGAACCTCGTCCACCACCAGCTGCAGGCGGCGATCGACCGACCGAGCCTGGGGGCGGCGGAGGTAGGCACTGCTGGCGATCCACTCCAGGCTGGTTATCAGCTTTCCTAACAGCGTGAACATCCGGTCGGGACGCTGGCGGCCCCGCAGGTCGGGTGGTGCGGCACCTGCTGCGTTCATGTCACACCGCCGCCGCGGTTGCCGCCGGCGAGCTGGCCAGGTACGCAACGGCCTGCCCAGTGGAGAACTCCCTCGAGGGGTGGTACCTGGGTAGGTGGTATTTCAGCACGCCGCGAATGATTTCGTTCGCCGGAGGTAGCAGATGACGGCGGCTGGCCCGGAAGTAGTACCGCCAGCGCGCCTTTTTGCGCCGGCCGGTCAATTCGGGATCGGTGCGCATCAAAAACACCACACCTCGCACCCATAGCCACAGCATGATCGGCCAGGTGACCGTCATGCCCCGCACCCGGCGCAGGTACCGGCCATCGAGGTGGGTGAACAGGTCGAAGGCCACCGCACGATGCTCGACTTCTTCAGCGCCATGCCAGCGCAGCAGATCCAGCATGGTCGGGTCAGCGCGGGCTGCATCAAGCGCGGGAGAGTTGAGCGCCCAATTGCCCAGCATCGCCGTGATGTGCTCGATCGCAGCGATGATCGCCAACCGTTCGACTAGCCACTCTTCGCGTCCCTTGGACAGCAGATCCCGATCGCCGAGGGCCTTGAAGAACATCCAGTCGATCTGCCGCACGTAGGGATCGGTGTCGATGCCCCGGGCCTTCCAGTGATCGAGCACCCCCTGGTGGGAACGGGCGTGAATGGTTTCCTGGCCGATGAAACCGAGGACCTCCTCGCGCAGCTTGTCGTCCTTCACGAATGGCAGGGCCTGGGTGAACACGTCGACAAACCAGCGTTCTCCGGCGGGCAGCAGCAGGTGCAGCACGTTGATGGTGTGCGTGACGAAAGGCTGGCCCGGCACCCAATGCGTGGGCAGGCTGGTCCAGTCGAAGGCGACGTCTCTAGGTTGCAGCACGAGGTTGTCCACGTTGCGCTGCCCCGAGACATTGCGGCGGCGGAACATCGAGTTCTCCCTTCGCGCTGGCAGTTATCGAGGGTTGATATCTGATCTGGCCAGCTTGCGGAGCAAGGCTGGAGTCAGCCGGGAGGCCAGCAGCCCAACCTTGGCTTCGACGGTGATCGGGGCTACGGGGGCATTGCGTTCCACCGCCCGAAGGATCTCCCGCGCCGCCTGGCGGGCAGTGAAGTTGCGGCGGCGGTACAACGCGGTCGCGCGCTGCCTCGCAGCCTGCTCCCGCTCGGCATCGCGTCCGACGAACCGGGTGGTGTTGGTGATGTTGGTGAGCACGAAACCCGGGCAAATCGCCACGACACCGACGCCAGCCGGAACCAGTTCCGCCCGCAGGCACTGGCTCAGGGCGAGCACCGCAGCCTTGGTCGTCGCGTACGCCGGAAGCGACCGTGTGGGCAGGTAGGCGGCGGCGGAGGCGATGTTGACGATGGTGCCGCCGGCGCCACCATCCACCAGCAGACCGCCAAGCACCTGGCAGCCGTGGATGACACCCCACAGGTTGACGTCAATGACCCGTTCCCAGTCGGCCACCGTGGTGTCGAAGAACGGCCCTGCGACGCCGATGCCGGCATTGTTGATCACAATGTCTGGTACGCCGTGGTTCTCCCTGAGCACTACGGCGAACTTTTCCATCGCGCCGCGATCGGAGACATCCAGCGGGTATGCGCTCGCGCGCGGGCCGAGCGTGCTGGCCAGCTGCGCGGTGCGCTCGGCGGCCTGCTGGTTGACATCGGTGGCGATCACCTCGGCACCGTTCTCGGCGAACTCCAGCGCGGTGGCCCGACCGATGCCGCTGCCGGCACCGGTGATCACTACGAGGTGGTCTTCGAACCGTTTCCGGTGCGGCCCGATGCGCCGGGCGCGGTGCAGGCTGCGGGCTTCAGGACCGCCCTCGGCGTGCTCGATCAGCTCGCTCGCGCAGCGTGCCACGGTCTGCGGGTGGGTGCGTGGCAGCCAGTGGCCGGCAGGCAGCTCGCGAACCGCCAGATTGGGCACCCAGCGTCTGATGTCGGTCTGCAGCGATGTCGACACGGTCTGATCCCGTTGCGGCGCCAGCACCTGCACCGGTACCTCGGTCGTGCGCGGCTGGGGTGCCGCGCGCTGGAGGAACATGTTGGCCCGGTAGAGCTGTACGCCATGCACGGCGTCGGCCACCGCGGGGGAGCGGGAGCCCTCCATCCGGGCCAGTACCCATTGGGTGAGCCCGGTGCGCCAGGCTAGTTCCGGCAGCAGCGGCAGCTGGAAGAAGCCGATGTACCAGCTCGACCGCACCTGGGTGACCAGTTCCCGCAGCGCTCGGGGCGTCGGCCGGCGCAGCCGTGCCCGGAACCAGTAGTCGGCATGGTTGAGGCAGGGTCCGGAAATCGAGGTGTAAGAGGCGATCCGGCCACGCAGCCGCCGACCGGTCACCGCATGCCAGGCCTGGACCGATCCCCAGTCGTGCGCCAGCAGGTGCACGGCACGGTCCGGGCTTACCGAGTCGATCACCGCGGCGAGATCCCGGACAAGCTGGTCGAGCCGGTACGCCTGGCGCCCGCGAGGCTTGCCGGACTCGCCGGCGCCCCGCACGTCGTAGCTAACTACGTGATAGCGCAGCGCCAGCTCGGCGACCACTCCGTCCCATACGGTGTGGTCGTCGGGGTAACCGTGCACGCAGATCACCGTGGGTGCGTCAGACGGTCCTGACTCGTGGACCCGTAACGTCACCCCATCGGTGGCGGTGATGTCCATAGTCGCGGCAGTCATGACGCGGCCGCCGCTTGCTGCCAGCGCCGTACGTGCGGCAGGTCGTCGTCGAGCCAATACGCGTCCCCACCGGGAGGCACCACCAGAATCTCCTCGAACTTCACCCCGACCCCACGAAAAGCGATGTGTGGCTCGACGGCCCACAAGCCGGGCGTTGCCGGATGGTTGGAGATCTCGCCATCGGCCCACAGCGGTGAGCGATGATGCATCCGCTCCACGATCAGGTCACCGACCAGCGTCCGCAGCGCACGGACGCCGAAGCCGGCGACGATGAACTTCGGCAACCGCGACTGCACCGTGCCGACCTGATGCGCGATGACCCGACCGGGATAAACCCGGTGCCGGTTGTCGTACCCGTGCCGGGCGATCAGGGCGTCGACATCACGGTAGATCTGCAGTAGAGGCGCACCCTCGCGCACCCTGGTGACGATCAGCTCGCGGTATTCGGCGAGGTCGGCTATCAGCTGATCGTAGATCGGGTTGGTGCCCAGGCAGCCGGCGTAGCCGATGTCGGCCATATAGCCGTCCCGCACTGGCGCGCAGTCCAGGATGAAGGGCACGCCTTCTTCCAGCCTGCGGTGGGTGGGGAAGAACTTCAGGGGCGTCCAGAAATTGCGAAACGCCGTGCGGTCGCCGAACCATGCGAAGGGCGTGTGGAACCAGTCCTGCACTCCGCGATCGAGCAGGTAGTCCCGGATCCGCTGGGCGGCCTGCTTCTCCGTGACACCCGGTTCCAGGGTCTGGGCGACGGATTCCGCAGCCGTGTAGGCCAGCTGCTGCACCTCGCGGACCTTGGCCAGATCATCGGGTTCGGTCAGCGCCTTGCTGGCCACCGCCGCACCTCCTCAGATAAGTTCCTACCCCCAAGTAGGAACTTCCTACTTCATGGTAGTTTTGTCAAGTGGACAACTCGCGGGTGGTTCCGCTGGAGACTGGTCTCCCGGGCCGGGGCAGGCGCACTCGGGCCGCCCATCTCGGCCCGGAGCGGCGGCGCCCACTAATCCTGGACGCAGCGTTGGAGGTCTACGTCGAGCGCGGCTACAAGGGCACCTCGATGCAGGCGGTGGCCGATGCGGCTGGGGTGACCAAGCCGGTGGTCTACGAGTGCTTTCCCAACAAGGATGAGTTACTGCTGGCATTGCTGGACCGGGAGGAGCGGCGCTTGCTCGCCGCTATCACCGACTCGTTCTTGGCCAATACCGTCTCTGACAACCTGGAGGCAGTGCTTGCGGCCGGGCTGACGGCTTTCCTCACGGCGGCGCGTCAGGCACCGAACTCCTGGCGCGTGGTCTTCGATTCCGGCTGGGGATCGGGCTCCCCGGTGGCAGAGCGAGTGCGGCGTGGCCGAGAGATGGCGGTCGGTCAGTTACGCGAGCTGGTGCGCCAGTACATGGTCGCCGGCGGTATCGACGACATCGATCGCAAAGCGCCCGTTGTCGCGGAGTTGATCGCCGCGGTCTGCGAATCGTGCGCCCGCATGCTGGTGGTCGAGCGCCAACCGTGGACCGCCGCCGAGTTGGCGACCTACGTGGCTCGCCTGCTCGCCCGAGGCCTCACCCCCGGCTGATCGCGCGCTGCGCGAAGGTGCTTAGGCATCCATGTAACCCTTTACAGACGGGCTGGAAGGTGCTTAAGCATCCATATGACCCTGCACGTGCGGGAGGTGACAGGGATGGCCAAGCCGGTGCTGATGACAGTGGACGATGACCCGGGGGTGTCCCGGGCGGTGGCCCGGGATCTGCGCCGCCGCTACGGCGAGCATTACCGGGTGGTGCGGGCCGACTCGGCGCTCGACGCCCTGGACGCCCTCAAGGAGATCAAGCGCCGGGGGGAACCGGTTGCGGCGATCCTCGCCGACTACCGAATGCCGCAGCTCAACGGCATCGAGTTCCTGGAGCAGGCAATGGATTTGTTCCCGCGGGCCCGGCGGGCGCTGCTGACCGCCTATGCCGACACCGATGCGGCCATCCAGGCGATCAACCTCGTCGACGTTGACCACTACTTGCTTAAGCCTTGGGACCCGCCGGAGGAGAAGCTGTACCCGGTGGTCGACGCGCTGATAGAAACCTGGCGGGCGATAGGAGAGGCCGCCGTCGAGCAGACGAAGGTGATCGGGCACCGCTGGTCGGCCCCGTCCTACCGGACGCGGGATTTCCTGGCCCGTAACGCGGTGCCGTACCGCTGGTACAGCGTCGAGGACCCAGAGGGGCAGCGGTTGCTCGACGCGGCCGGCTTGACCCCCGCGGAC
>DASQVU010000408.1:0-8715 GCA_035640615.1 Pseudonocardiaceae bacterium | reverse complement strand
CAGCGTGGTTTTCGTGCCGCCACGCTTCGCCAAGGCCGCGGTGCTCGAAGCGATCGCCGCCGGGATCGGGCTCATCGTAGTGATCACCGAGGGGATCCCGGTTCATGACGCGGCCGCCTTTTGCGCCCACGCCGGCGCCACCGGTCTGGCGGCGCCTGGCCTGCGGACCCGGATTGTCGGCCCGAACTGTCCAGGGGTGATCAGTCCGGGTGCCTCGAATGCGGGCATCATTCCGGCCGACATCACCGGCCCTGGCCGGATCGGGCTGGTGTCGAAATCGGGCACCCTGACCTACCAGATGATGTACGAGCTACGCGATATCGGCTTTTCCACGTGCGTCGGTATTGGTGGGGACCCGGTAATCGGCACCACGCATATCGACGCCCTGCAAGCCTTTGAACAGGATCCCGACACCGCGGCCATCGTGATGATCGGGGAAATCGGCGGGGACGCTGAAGAGCGCGCTGCCGAGTACATCAAGGCCCACATCACCAAACCGATTGTCGGTTACATCGCCGGGTTCACCGCCCCGGAGGGCAAGACCATGGGCCACGCGGGCGCCATCGTGTCCGGCTCCTCCGGCACCGCCGCCGCGAAGAAAGATGCTCTGGAGGCGGTGGGCGTCCGGGTCGGCACCACGCCCAGCGACACCGCCGACCTGATGCGCGAGATCATGAAGTCGTTGCCGTAACCCACAAGCACCACTAACCCGCGGGCAGGACACCGTTAAGCGCTACCCGCCCCGCCGGCGAGCCGGTGCCCACTACTCCGATCCGGTTACACAGGGCGGCGCGTCGACCCGCTGATCGCCGGAAGGTCACCACCCGGCTGCGAGGGTGACAGCTGTGAGCCTGCTGCTGTCCCCGGTATCCCGCGCCGAGCCGGCAGCTGACCGGGTCCGCCGCCCTGCCTGGGGAGCGGTACTCGCTGGCGCCTGCCTGCCCGCCCTGGGCTGCTACCTCGTCATCGCCGTACTGTTCGCGGCGCTCACCGCGGCCGCGGGAGCGGGCAGCTCGGTGGGATGGCTGGCCCAGATCGCAGCGGTGGGTTGGCTGGCCGCACACCACATTCCGCTGACCGTCGACGGGGCTCCGCTCGGCGTCCTCCCGCTGCTGCTCACGCTGCTTCTCGGCGCGCTGGTGGCCCGCGGCGCGGCCGGGGTGGCGAAGCGGTCCGGACTCCAGCAACCCGTCGACGCCGGGTGGGTCGCAGGGACCAGCGCCGGCGTTCACGGCATCGGTGGCGCGATGCTGGCACTTCTCGCCACCCCGGCGGCGATCACGGTGGATCCGGCGCTGGCCGCGGTGGGCTGCGCGGTGGTAGCCGGCATCGCGGCGATGCTCGGGCTGGTCCATCCCTGCGGGCTGCTACCCGCGGCGCTACGCGCCGCCCCCGGCTGGGTAAGGCCCGGTCTGCTGGCCGGGTGGTGGGGCCTGGGGGCGCTGCTCGCCGCCGGTGTCGCGACCGTTTTGATCGCTGTACTGGTGTCCGCACCCGATGCCGTCCGGACATTAGGGCCCGATGCAGGTAGCGCCTTTGGGCAGATCGTGCTGTCCATCGCCTACCTGCCCAACGCCGCGATCGCTGGGCTGTCCTGGCTGGCCGGACCGGGATTCTCCCTGGGTGCGTTGTCGGTCAGTCCCTTCGCCGTCCACGCCGCACCGGTGCCGGCGGTGCCCTTGCTCGGTGCGCTACCACCGGGACCCCCGCAGTCCTGGGAGGTCGCGGTTGTTGCGGTGCCGCTGCTGGCCGGTGCCGCGGTAGGCCGACGCTGCGCTACCGGCCGAGAGCTGCCCGAGCGCCTTCGAGTTCTCGGGGTGGCCGGTGGGGCGATCGCGCTGGGCGGCGTCGTGCTCGGGTTACTCGCCGGTGGCCGGCTCGGTTCAGCGGCGTTCGATCCCGTCGACATCCCCGCTGGACCGCTCGCGTTGGCCCTGCTGGGCGCGACACTGCTCGGCGGTTGCGCCACCACCGTGCTGCTGCCGCCGCGCGCCCACCTCGAGGAGGACGGCAACACTGCCGGCGGTGACGGCGCTGCCGGCGATGACAGCAGCCCCGTGGCCGACCCCGGTGACGGCAGCGCGCAGGCACCCGAGACCGACCAGCAGGCGCCGGTGGGCGAGGACGGTGCACCGGCACCAGAGGTGACCACGCAGGTGACCACGGAGGTGACCACGCAACGCAGTAACACCAGCGGCGGTGACAGCGGGCAGTGACATCAGCAGGGAAACGGGGTGCTCACCCGTACACTCGCGAAGAACACCCCAGCAGCGAGGGAGCGGGATGGTCAGGCGGGCGGGTTCCAGCGACAACGATGCGGATGTGATCGTGGTGGGAGCGGGACCCGCGGGCTCCACAGCCGCGGCGTACTTGGCCCGCTCCGGGTTGGACGTGCTGCTTCTGGAGAAGTCGACGTTTCCCCGCGAGAAGGTGTGCGGGGACGGGTTGACCCCCCGCGGCATCAAGCAGCTGATCGATCTGGGCATCGATACCAGCGCCGAGGCCGGCTGGTTACACAACCGGGGCCTGCGGGTGGTGGGCGGCGGGGTGACGATCGAACTGGACTGGCCTGACCTGGCCAGCTTCCCGCCCTACGGCGCGGTACGCCAGCGCCAGGACTTCGACGAGATGCTGGTCCGGCATGCCGAAAAGGCCGGCGCGCGCCTGCACGAGCGCACCACGGTGACCGAAGCCATCACCGACGCGCGCACCGGGCGCGTCGTCGGCGTCAAGGCAAAACAGGGCCCCGACAAGCAGCCGGTGGCCTACCGGGCGCCGATCGCCCTGGCCTGCGACGGAGTGTCGGCCCGGCTGGCGCTGAGCCTGGGAATGGAAAAGCGCGAGGACCGGCCGATGGGGGTCGGGGTGCGGCGGTACTACACCACCCCCCGAACCAATGACGAGTATCTGGAAAGCCACGTCGAGATCTGGGACCGCGCCGATCCGAAGGACCCCAAACTGCTGCCCGGCTACGGGTGGATCTTTGGCATGGGCGATGGGACGTCCAATGTGGGGTTGGGCATCCTGTCGACGTCCAGCGCCTACGGCAAGACCGACTACCGGGCGCTGTTGCGGTCGTGGCTGGACGGCACCCCGGAACAGTGGGGATTCCGGGAGGCCAACGCCACCGGCAAGATCCTCGGTGCGGCGTTGCCGATGAGCTTCAACCGCACCCCGCACTACCGCAGCGGCCTGCTGCTCGTCGGGGATGCCGGTGGCATGGTCAACCCGTTCAACGGTGAGGGCATCGCCTATGCCATGGAGTCCGCTCGGCTCGCCGCCGAGTGCGCGGTCCAGGCGATGGCCCGGCCGCAAGGGATGGCCCGGGAACGTGCGCTGCACCGTTATCCCACGGCGCTGCGCGAGGAGCTGGGTGGCTATTTCCGGCTGGGCAACGTGTTCAGTCGGTTGATCGGCCACCCGGCGGTGATGCGCGCCGGAATCCGGCATGCACTGCCGCGCCAGACGATGATGCGCTTCATGCTCAAGCTGCTGGCCAACCTCTACGACAAGCGAGAGGGCGACACGATGGACCGGGTAATCACCGCGATGACCCGGCTGACCCCCAGCGTCTGACGACACGCCCCCCGATCAGCGCGAGCAGCAATAACGCCTGATCGGGGCCGATTTATAAGTTAGCCTCAAGGCAGCGGTGACCGGTTCGCACGTAGGGTAGATGCGGGACGTTCACGAGACGGGAAGGACGGGACCGCGGTGTTGCAGCCCTACGTTCCCCTGGTGTTAATGCTACTGCTGGCGGGGGGTTTCGCGGTCTTCTCCGTAGTGGTAGCTCCCTATATCGGGCCGCGCCGTTACAACAGAGCCAAGCTCGACGCCTACGAGTGCGGTATCGAACCGTCTCCGCAACCGGTCGCTGGGCGCGGCCGGATGCCGGTGGCGTACTACCTCACCGCGATGCTGTTCATCCTGTTCGATATCGAGATGGTGTTTCTGTATCCATTTGCCGTAGCGGCGGGCTCACTGGGCTTGTTCGGCCTGGTGGAGATCGTCCTGTTCATCGTCACGCTGGGTTTTGCCTACGCGTACGTGTGGCGCCGCGGCGGGCTGGACTGGAACTGATCATGGGTTTGGAAGAGAAACTTCCCAGCGGGATTCTGCTGACCACCGTGGAGAAGGTGGTGAACTGGACCCGCAAGTCGTCGTTGTGGCCGGCCACCTTCGGGCTGGCCTGCTGCGCGATCGAGATGATGACCACCGGTGCACCCCGGTATGACCTGGCTCGCTTCGGCATGGAGGTGTTCCGGGCCTCCCCGCGCCAGGCTGACCTGATGATCGTGGCAGGGCGGGTCAGCAACAAGATGGCCCCGGTGCTGCGCCAGATCTACGACCAGATGCCCGAGCCGCGGTGGGTGCTCGCGATGGGCGTCTGTGCCTCGAGCGGGGGCATGTTCAACAACTACGCGATCGTGCAGGGCGTGGACCATATCGTCCCGGTCGACATGTACCTGCCCGGTTGCCCGCCACGCCCGGAAATGCTCATCGACGCGATCCTCAAACTGCACGCCAAGATCATGGATGAGCCGCTGGGGCCGAAGCGGGCCGCGGAGAAGGCCGGTCACCGCACCCCCATGGTGCCCTCCTCGGTGGCGTACGGCCCGCAGAAGGAGCCCAGGTCATCCGGTAGTGGGCGGTCCAGGGTTATCGAAGCCCG
This sequence comes from Pseudonocardiaceae bacterium, assembly GCA_035640615.1. Taxonomy (GTDB): domain Bacteria; phylum Actinomycetota; class Actinomycetes; order Mycobacteriales; family Pseudonocardiaceae. The sequence continues at coordinate 4,043 of DASQVU010000408.1, read as the reverse complement.
GAAGCAGTGATGAGCATGGCTGACGAGAGCAAGGACCTCGCGCCAGGCCGGACCAGCTCTGCGGAGCTGAGCTCAGCTGAGCAATCCGAGCACGAGACTCGCGGCGGGGTGGTCGCGGGCCGGGCCCGGCAGGGCATGTTCGGGGTGCAAGGCTGGGGAGACACCTCCGGGTACGGGGAGCTGCGGCTGCCGGCGTACGTACCACCCCCGGCGCAGCGGCCCTATGGCGACGGTTTCGACGAGCTCACCGACGAGCTGCTGGCCGCGATGCACGAGCGGGGCGTGCCCGCTGCGGCCATCCAGCAGGTCACGGTAGATCGCGGTGAGATCACCTACTACGTACGCCGGGAACATCTGGTGGCGCTGTGCCGCACGCTGCGCGACGATCCGGCGCTGCGCTTCGAGCTGTGCAGTTCAGTCTCCGGGGTCGACTACGGCGTCGAGGTCGACCAGCGGCTGCACGTGACGTACCACCTGACGTCGATGACGTACCGGCGGCGGATCCGGCTGGAGGTCGCCGTCGACGTCGATGACGCCCACGTGCCGAGCGTGGTGGAGGTCTACCCGACCGCGGACTGGCACGAGCGGGAGACCTGGGACATGTTCGGCATCGTCTTCGACGGGCACCCGGCGCTGACCCGCATCCTCATGCCCGACGACTGGGACGGGTTCCCGCAACGCAAGGACTACCCGCTTGGCGGGATACCGGTGGAGTACAAGGGTGCCGAGATCCCGCCGCCGGATCAGCGGAGGGCGTACTCCTGATGACTCGGCCAAAAGACACCAATACTGAGCCCGCGCACACCGTCGGCAGTGGAACCACCGACACGGTGACCGACACCAGCGAAGTGGATCCCTACGCCGCGACGTCCCGGGAAACCACCGAGGGGCGGGTGTACACCGTCACCGGCGGCGACTGGGACGAGCTGCTCGACGACTGGCGCCACGATGAACGCATCGTGGTGAACATGGGCCCGCAGCATCCTTCCACACACGGCGTGCTGCGGCTGGTGCTCGAGCTGGAAGGGGAGGTCGTCACCCAGGCCCGCTCGGTGATCGGTTACCTGCACACCGGTATCGAGAAGAACTGCGAGTACCGCACCTGGACCCAGGGCGTCACCTTCGTCACCCGGGCTGACTACCTCTCGCCGCTGTTCAACGAGGCGGCCTACTGCCTGGCGACCGAGAGGCTGCTGGGCATCACCGCGCCGCGCCGGGCGCAGGTGATCCGGGTGCTGCTGATGGAGCTCAACCGGGTCGGTTCGCACTTGGTGGCGATCGCCACCGGTGGCATGGAGCTGGGCGCGCTGACCGGGATGACCGCCGGGTTCCGGGAGCGGGAGGAAGTCCTGCACCTGCTGGAGTTCCTCACCGGGCTGCGGATGAACCACGGGTTCATCCGGCCCGGCGGTCTCGCGCAGGACCTCCCCGAGGGTTCTGAAGACAAGGTCCGGGACTTCCTGAAGGTGATGGACACCCGGCTGCCCGACTACGACAAGCTGCTCACCGGGCAGCCGATCTGGAAGAACCGGCTGCGCAACGTGGCCTACTTGCCGCTGGATGGCTGCCTGCAGCTGGGCGTCACCGGCCCAATCCTGCGCAGCGCCGGGCTTGAGTGGGACCTGCGCAAGGTGCAGCCCTACTGCGGCTACGAGGAGTACGACTTCGAGGTCCCCACTTCCACCGACGCCGACGCCTACGCCCGCTACCTGCTGCGGGTCGAGGAGATGCACCAGTCACTCAAGATCGTCGCGCAGTGCCTGGACAAGTTGGAGCCGGGTCCGGTGATGGTGGAGGACGGCAAGATCGCATGGCCGGCCCAGCTGTCCATCGGTGCCGACGGCATGGGCAACTCGCTGGAGTACGTGCGCAAGATCATGGGACAGTCGATGGAGGCGCTGATCCACCACTTCAAGCTGGTCACCGAAGGGTTCGCGGTGCCCCCGGGCCAGGTCTACGCCACCGTGGAATCGCCGCGCGGGGAGCTGGGCTGCCACCTGGTCTCCGACGGCGGTACCCGGCCGCTGCGGGTGCATATGCGCGACCCCAGCTTCGTCAACCTGCAGTCCCTGCCTGCCATGTGCGAGGGCGGTCTGGTGGCCGACGTGATCGCCGGGGTCGCTTCGATCGACCCGGTGATGGGAGGGGTGGACCGGTGAGCTCAGCAGGAAATAACAAGCCGGTCGGCAACCCGGCGTTCACCGCTCGGCCGGTGGCCGCGGCAGGGGCTGCGGACCAGGCTGCGCCGACGACCCTGTCCACCGCGCAGGACGTTCCGGTGGAGCGGCCCGTGCGGGTGGACACCAGCGTGTTCGACGAGCTGACCCGGCAACGGGCGCAAGAGATCCTCGCGCGTTACCCGCAGCCACGCTCGGCGCTGCTGCCGCTGCTGCACCTGGTACAGAGCGTGGAGGGCTATGTCAGCCAGTCCGGGATCTCGTTCTGTGCCGACCTGGTGGGGGCCACCACCGCGGAGGTGAGCACGGTGGCCACCTTCTACACCATGTTCAAGCGCAGGCCGGGTGGTGAGCATCTGGTCAGCGTGTGCACCAACACGCTGTGCGCGGCGCTGGGCGGCGACGAGATCTATGCCCGGCTGCGCAAGCGGCTCGGCGTCGGGCACGAGGAGACCGCCGGCCAGCCGGGGTCGAAGGGTTCCATCACCCTGGAGCACGCCGAATGCCTCGCCGCCTGCGACCTGGCGCCGGTGCTGCAAGTGAACTACGAGTTCTACGACAACCAGACCCCCGAATCCGCCGTGGAGTTGGTGGAGGCGTTGCGGCGCGGGGAACGGCCGGCGCCGACCCGTGGTGCCCCGCTGACCGATTGGCGCACCACCGAACTGCAGCTGGCCGGCTTTTTCGGTGACGAGCAGCAGCTCCGCGAGGCGGTGGACGCACCGTCGGCAGCGCCGGAGACGCTGGCCGGCAACCGGCTCGCCGAGGAGCGTGGCTGGCAGGCCCCGGCAATGCCGGATAACCCCCCACCGCTGCCTGACGTTGCACAGAAGAACTGACAGCGAGGAGACAGGCGTGACCGAGCGGACGCTCACACCGGTGTTGACCCGGCGGTGGGCTGCGCCCAAATCCTGGACCCTCGACACCTACGCCCGGCTGGGCGGCTACACCGCGCTGCGCACCGCACTGGCCGCCGACCCCAACCAGCTGATCCAGCTGGTCAAAGACTCTGGTCTGCGGGGGCGCGGTGGGGCCGGTTTCCCGACCGGCATGAAATGGGGCTTCATCCCGCAGGCCAAGCCGGGCGAACAGCCCACCGGGCCGGCGGCGAAGCCGACCTACCTGGTGATCAACGCGGACGAGGGTGAGCCCGGGACGTGCAAGGACGTGCCACTGATGATGGCCGACCCGCACTCGCTGGTCGAAGGTTGCATCATCACCGCCTACGCGATCCGCGCGCACCGGTGCTTCATCTACGTCCGTGGTGAAGTGGTGCACTGCCTGCGCCGGGTACACAGCGCGGTCAAGGAGGCCTACGCCGCCGGCTATCTGGGCAGCAATATTCTCGGCTCGGGGTTCGACCTGGACATCGTGGTGCACGCTGGCGCCGGGGCCTACGAGGCCGGCGAGGAGACCGCGCTGCTGAACTCGCTGGAGGGCCGCCGCGCCGAGCCCCGGCTCAAGCCACCGTTCCCGGCCACCTCCGGGCTTTACGCCGCGCCCACGGTGGTGAACAACGTCGAGACCATCTGCACCGTGCCGTACATCGTCAATGGTGGGTCGGATTGGTTCCGGAAGATGGGCCGCGAGAAATCGCCTGGACCCAAGATCTACTCGATCTCCGGGCATGTGCAGCGGCCTGGGCAGTACGAGGCGCCGCTGGGTACCACGCTGCGCGAGTTATTGGACCTGGCCGGCGGCATGAAGGGCGGCCAGCTGAAGTTCTGGACGCCGGGTGGCTCCTCGACCCCGCTGCTGACCGCCAAGCACATGGACGTGCCGCTGGACTTCGAGGGCGCTGCCGAGGCCGGTTCCATGCTGGGCACCACCGCAGTCATGGTGTTCAACCACACGGTGAGCGTGCCG
>DASQVU010000407.1:0-13055 GCA_035640615.1 Pseudonocardiaceae bacterium | reverse complement strand
CGACTTGCACTACACCTACGCGCAGGATGCCAAGACACACGAAGTGCTGCTGTGCGTGCAGACCGGTAAGACCATCTCGGATCCCAACCGGCTCACCTTCGACGCCCCGGAGTTCTACCTCAAATCTCCAACACAGATGCGCCATCAATGGGACGGCGAGTTCCCGGAGGCCTGTGACAACACGCTAGATATCGCCGAGCGAGTACACGTGCAGTTCACCGAACACCGCGATGTCAGGTCCCGATTTCCGGTTCCAGAAGGAGAAAGCGAAGCCAGCTGGCTGGTCAAACAAGTCGAGCGAGGCTTGCGGCAGCGTTTCCCCGACGGCGTACCTGATATGCACCGCCGCCAGGCCGACTATGAGGTCGGCATAATCTGTCAGCTGGGTTTTCCGGGATATTTCTTGATCACCGCCGACCTGGTGAGGTATGCCAAAGCCAACGGAATCCGGGTTGGACCGGGGCGGGGCTCGGCCGCAGGCTGCATGGTGGCCTACGCGTTGGGCATTACCGACCTGGACCCAATCCGGCATAGACTGATTTTCGAACGATTCCTCAACCCGGATCGTTTGTCGATGCCCGACATTGACCTGGACTTCGACGAACGCCGCCGCGGCGACATGATCCGCTATGTCACGCACAAGTACGGCGCGGACCGGGTCGCGCAGATCATCACCTACTCGACGATCAAAGCGAAGGCGGCCATTAAAGATTCCGCACGGGTACTCTACGGCCAGTCCGGCTATTCGGTGGCCGAGCGGATCACCAAGGCGATGCCGGCGCCGGTGCTGGGCAGAGACCTTCCGCTGGCTGCCCTCTTCGATGCCCAACACCATCGGTATCCCGAAACCGCCGGGGTCCGGGCGCTGTATCACGGTGATGCCAAGGTTAAGGAGATCATCGACACGGCTTGCAAGTTAGAGGGGCTCAAGCGGCAGTGGGGCGTGCACGCGGCCGGCGTGATCATGTCCAGCGTGCCGTTGATCGACATTATCCCTATTCACCGCAGGACTTCTGATGGAGCGATTATCACGCAGTTCGACATGGCGGCCTGCGAAGCGCTCGGGTTGCTCAAGATGGACTTCCTGGGGCTGCGCAATCTCACCGTCATCGACGACGCCGTGCGCAACATCGCACTTAATGGCAAGCAACCGCCGGACCTGGATGCTGTGGAATCCGACGATGCGAAGACCTACGCGCTGCTGTCCCAGGGGGACACCATAGGAGTGTTCCAGCTCGATGGGAGACCGATGCGGGATTTGCTCCGCCGAGTGGCGCCCAACTGCCTCGAAGATATCTCCGCTGTATTGGCGCTGTACCGGCCGGGTCCGATAGGCACTGGCGCGCATCATGAGTATGCCGACCGAAAAAACGGTCGCCAGCAGGTGCGGCCCCTCCATCCGGAGCTGGCCGAGCCGTTGGCGGACATCCTGGACGAGACCTTCGGGTTGATCGTCTACCAGGAACAGGTCATGGCGATCGCCCAGCGCGTGGCCGGATATTCGCCGGGTGAAGCAGATCTCCTGCGGCGAGCGATGAGTAAAAAGGATAGAGAACACCTCGACGAAGAGTACGAAAGATTTTCTGCTGGTATGCGAGATGTCGGCTTCTCGATTGCGGCGATCAAAACGTTGTGGGACACCCTGCTGCCGTTCTCGAATTACGCCTTCAACCGGGCACACGCGGCAGGATATGCGTTGCTTTCATATCAGACTGCTTATCTGAAGGCCAATTACCCGGCCGAGTATATGGCCGCGCTGCTCACCAGCGTCGGTGACGACAAGGACAAGGCCGCGGCTTACCTTACCGAATGCCGCAAGATGGGCATCACGGTGCTGCCGCCGGACGTGAATTCATCGGCGCGGGAATTCACCGCTGTCGGAGACGATATCCGGTTTGGTCTGGGCGCGGTGCGCAACCTGGGCTGCGATGTCGTCGATTTGATCATATCGGCGCGCACCCGCCAGGGACCCTTCACGGATTTCTTTGATTTCCTTCGCAAGGTCGATGCAGCAGTCTGCAACCGCAGGGTTGTCGAGTCCTTGATCAAGGCTGGGGCATTCGACTCGCTCGGGCACCCGCGCAAGGGCTTGTACGAGTTGCATGGCGAGGCGATAGACGTCGCCATGGCGTCCAAGCGCGCCGCGGCAATCGGGCAGTTCGAGCTATTCGGCGAGCTCACCCCCAATGCGGCTATCTCCAGGCCGTTCGATCTGCCGGTACCTGCCGCGAGCTGGGACGCCAGGCGCCAGCTGGCGTTCGAGCGGGAATTGCTCGGCCACTACGTGTCAAGACACCCGCTGCAGGAAGTGGCGCATCTGCTGGCTGGCCGGGCGGACACCTCGATCGCGTCGATCAAAGGTGGGCACATCGCCGATGGTGCCCAGGTGATCGTCGCCGGCATCATCACCAGCCTGACGTGCCGGGTCAACCGCAACGGCGAGCCGTGGGCAGTCGCCCAGCTGGAGGATCTCGCTGCTGGGATCGAGGTGCTGCTTTTCGCGCAGACCTACGCTGCGGTCGGGTCCAAACTCGCCGAGGACACGATCGTGCTGGTTCGGGCGCGGGTGGCGCACCGAAACGACACCAGCTCACTGATCGCCGGAGACGTGGTGATCCCCGACCTCCCGTAGCGCGGCCTTGCGCTGGCGGGCGCCGCTAGCGCGAGCGTGCCCCTGCGTGTTGCGCGTGCGGGCAAACGTCAATGCCACGCCGTGCTTCGGATGGTTAATCTGATGATCTTGCCGCTTGATGGCATGTAAATCAATGCCAGCACCTGTGATTCCTTCACATCGAAGGTCTGACGAAAGCCACTTGCTCTATCCCGGACTCGGCACGAATATTGCTGCATAGCGGCGATCGGCCAACAAGGGGGATCCAATGGACAACGGTTACGAGGTGTACTGCATCGCAGATCCGTTGTTCTATGATTCGATGTCCGGACACAATCGCGTAGAGGTTTTCGAAGCCGCCCGGCGGCCAGTACCTCGAGGCTGGGAACGTCGGCTACTCGACGACTGGGTGGTCATGAACCCGGTGGGGGCAACGGTGCCCCAACAAGGCTGGAAAGTCCACGCGTCGGCGTGCTTAGATAACGCGGAGCGAATTCTTGAAACAGTGTGGTCCTACTGTGTTCCGCGGGGGATCACTTTTAAATTTTTAGCTTCTCGCAATGTCGTTCACATGCACAATGCGAAGTACGCCCCGCGTGGGTCCAGCGGCAAGTTCGTCACGATCTACCCGACCGACGTCGACGCGCTCGGCACCATCCTGCGCGACCTCGGCGAGCGGCTGGAGGGCGAGCCAGGTCCTTACATCCTCAGCGACCTGCGCTGGAATGAGGGGCCGCTCTACGTTCGCTACGGCGGCTTCGCGCTGCGGCACTGCCTGTCAGCACGCGGCGACCAGGTTCCGGCCATCGAGGACCCCACCGGCGAGTTGATCCCGGACCGCAGGGATGCGGTGTTCTACACGCCACCGTGGGTGACCTTGCCGGAGCTACTCGTTCCCCAGCTTGCCGCCCGCAATGCCACGACCGTCAAGGAACTGCCCTACCGCGTCGAGCAAGTGCTGCACTTCTCCAACGGTGGCGGGCTCTACGAAGCAACCGACCAGCGAACCGGCAGCCGGGTGGTGCTCAAGGAAGCCCGGCCGCACGCCGGCCTTGCCGCCGACGGTGCCGACGCGGTGCAGCGGCTGGAGCGCGAGCGGGAAACGCTCGAACGCCTGGCCGGTATCAAGGGCGTACCGGCGGTCCACGACCACTTCACCCTGGGCGAGCACCACTTCCTCGCTCTCGAGTTCATCGACGGAACACCGCTGAACAAGGCTTTCGCGCAGCGGTACCCGATGAACGATCCTGCTGCCGGGCCAGCCGAGTTTGCTGCGTACTCGGCATGGGCATTGCATATGTGCCGTCAAATTGAAGACACCGTCGCGGCCATTCATGCTCGCGGGATCATTCACGGCGATATCCACCTGTTCAACATCCTCGTCAGCGATGACGGCCAGGTCACGTTGATCGACTTCGAGGTCGCCGCCGAGGTCGATGATGTACGCCGCCCGACGCTCGGCAGTCCCGCATTCGCGGCCCCGCGAGATCGAAAAGGGTTCGATATCGACCGCTACTCGCTAGCCTGCCTGCGGATTGCGCTGTTTCTCCCGCTGACTGCATTGATCCGGCTGGACGCCGGAAAGCCGGCGGATTTCGCCGCGGTGATCGCCGAGCATTTCCCGCTGCCGCCCGCCTTCTTGGATGAGGCGGTGCGCACCATTACCGGAGCGAGCGAGCGTAATGAGGCTGTGCCCCGCCGGCGCAACACAGCGCTACCGCCACTGCCGGACGGGACGACCGGATGGCCAGCCGCGCGAGACTCAATCGTCGCGGGAATCCTGGCGAGCGCGACGCCCAAGCGCACTGATCGGCTGTTCCCCGGCGACATCGCTCAATTCACCACCGGTGGCCTGAACATCGCCCACGGTGCAGCCGGTGTGCTCTACGCGCTGTCGGTAACCCGGGCCGCCCGGTACCCGGCGGGGGAGCATTGGCTGCTCGAACGTGCCGCTGCCGCCTCCCGCGGGACCCGGTTGGGCCTGTATGACGGGCTGCACGGCGTCGCCTACGTTCTGGCCGAGCTCGGATACCGGCAGGCCGCCCTCGACCTGATCGAGTTCTGCCTGACTGAGCCGTACGAGCAACTCGGCACGGATCTGTCCGGCGGGCTCGCCGGCATCGCGCTCAATCTTGCCCACTTCGCGGGCGTGGCCGGCGAACCCGCGCTGTTCGACCATGCGCTGCGCGCCGCCGACATCGTCGCCGACCGCCTCGGTGGGCCCGATGCCGTCGGCACGGTCAGCGGCGGCGACCATCCCTACGCGGGGCTGATGCACGGCTCGTCGGGACCGGCCCTGATGTTCCTGCGGCTCTACGAACACACCGGTGACCGGGAATTCCTCGAGCTGTCCAGGACCGCGCTCCGCCAGGACCTGCGTCGCTGCACGCTGCGTGACGACGGCCTGATGATGGTCCACGAGGGCTGGCGAGACATGCCCTACCTGGATCGGGGCAGCGCGGGCATCGGCTTGATCCTCGACGAATACCGCACGCACCGGGATGATGACGAGTTCGCCGATGCCGCGGCCGCCATCCGCCGCGCCGCGCAGTCGCGGTTCTACATCCAACCGGGCCTGTTCAGCGGCCGGGCCGGAATGATCCTGTATCTGAGCCGGGCGTACCCCCCCGGGCAGGCGGTCTGGAGCCAGGAGGTCGCCGCACAGATCCGGCGGCTCGGCTGGCACCGTATCGATTACCAGGGTCACCTCGCCTTCCCTGGTGAGCAGCTGCTTCGGCTCTCGATGGACTTGGCGAGCGGCGCCGCAGGCGTGCTGCTCGCGCTGGGTGCGGCAGTACACGAGCACCCCGTCGGTCTCCCGTTCCTCAACGAACCCCGCCAGCCTCCGCCGCACGATGCCCCCGTGCCGACGGTGCTGATGGGCAGGAACGGGTTGGTATCCAGTTCGATCTTCGGAGGGAGGTGAAACGACCATGGCTCTTCTGGACCTGCAGGCTCTCGAGGTGTGCGACGACCACGGCTTCGGCCACGGCCACAGCAACGACTGCTGCGGGAGCGGCCTCAGCCTGCTGCTCTGCGGCTGATTGCTCACCGTCGGGTGGTCCGGGGCAGCCGGCGTTGCCCCGGACCACCCAATCATTTTGAGCAGCTTTCTCGTAATTTCCGGACGAATAGTGCGGAGGCCGCGTGAACAGCAATCCGGCCCAGGCATCGCCGCCGCAGGATGTTCTTGCCAAGCACGGGGACCGCTTGCTGTGGTCGACCGGCCGGCGAGGCGGGTGGTGGATCTGCTTGGTGATGTTGGCCACGCTCCTTACTGCCGGCGCGGAACTTCTGCTGCCCAGCGCACTGGGCCACGTTCTCGATGCGCTACCCGGCGGTCGTCACCTCGCCAACGGCGTGCTGGCATGCGTGGGGCTGATCGCCACCATGGTCATCGGGAACATGATCAGTGCCATCGCCACTGGAACGAGCAATGCCCGGTGCACAGCCTGGCTGCGCATGACTCTCGTCCAGCATCTCGTCGCCATTGGACCGGCCGCCACTCGCCGCTTCGAACCCGGCGATCTGGTGACCCGGATTACCCGCAACGCCAGCGAGGCGGGTCAGGTAGGGATTACCGCGGTGATGATCTGCGCCGGGCTGATTCCCCCGGTCGGCGGCATTGTGGCGTTGATGTTGATCGATCCATGGGTGGGGCTCACCGCGCTGGCCGGCCTGCTGGTGATGGGCACTTTGCTGCGGATGTTCGTCCGGCACAACACCGAAACGATCCGGGGTTACCTGCACAGCCAAGGTCAGATCGCAGCCCGGCTGCTCGATGCGTTGTCCGGGGCCCGCACCATCGCCGCCGCCGGCAGCATCGAACGCGAGCGGCACCGGATCCTGCAACCTCTGCCCGGCCTGCGGGAACACGGTGTACAGATGTGGCGCAACCAGGTCCGAGTCGCCGGCCAGTCCGCGCTGATCGGGCCATTGTTGCAGCTGATCGTCCTCGGCGTTGCCGGATCCGCAGTGGTGTCCGGCCAGCTCAGCATAGGCGAGCTGTACGCCGCGACCCGCTACGCCGCACTCGCTGCCGGCCTGCGCGGTGCACTGGGCTTTCTCAACAAGCTTGCCCGCGCCCGGGCTGGCGGCCAGCGTGCGGCCGAAGTGCTCAGCCAGCCGGCGATCACATACGGCGGGAGCTGCCTGCCTGAGTCGTCGCGCAACGGAGGCCGGCTCGAGTTTCGCGGGGTGCGGGTGTCCGTAGCCGGCGAGCCAGTAATCGACGGCCTTGACCTTGTCATCCCGGCCGGTGCCACGGTGGCTATCGTCGGCCGGTCGGGGGCAGGCAAGTCGCTGCTCGCTGGAGTGGTTGGCCGGCTGGTTGATCCGGAGCAGGGTGAGGTGCTCCTCGACGGTGTAGCCCTTACCGACCTATCTCACGAGCAGTTACGTAGCGCCGTGGGCTTTGCATTCGAACGGCCGGCGCTGGTGGGTGACACGATCGAAGACGTGATCAATTTCGGACCACGCTCCTGCACTCAAGCGGCGATCCGCCAGGCCGCCGCGGCAGCACGTGCGGACACGTTCATCGAAAGGCTGCCGCAGGGTTACTCCACCGAGCTGGCGGTGACGCCGCTGTCCGGGGGTGAGCTGCAGCGGCTCGGCCTGGCCCGCGCTTTTGCCCATCCTTACCGCGTGCTTGTCCTCGACGACGCGACGTCCAGTCTTGATGCGGTGACCGAACGGCAGGTCGGCGCAGTGCTGACTAGCGCGAACCGCGGTCAGACGCGGCTGATCATCGCGCACCGGGCGGCCACCGCCGCTCGGACGGATCTCGTTGCCTGGCTCGATGGGGGCTCGGTGCGCAGTCTGCGCCCCCATCACGAGCTCTGGCGCGATCCGGACTACCGGGCCTTGTTCGGGACCGAGGCATCGTCGACCGGCCTGGGGGCCGCTGAACGGCAGGTCGTATCGGTATGACGACCCTCACCTTGAGCGCCGAACAGACCGTGCCCCGATTGCTGCTTGCCGCGCTACGCCGGCACCCCCGGGAGCTGCTGCGGTTGGCCGCGTGGTCGGTTCTGGAGGTGACGCCGCTGCTGCTGTCCGGCTACGCCGTAGCCCGTGCGCTGGATACCGGGTTCATTGCCGGCCGAGCCGGGACCGGATTGGCGTGGCTGGGCGTGCTCGGTGCAGCGGTCGTCGTGGGCGCTCTGGCTACCGGCTACGTCTACCGGATCTTGGCGGAGATCGTCGAACCGTTCCGTGACGACCTGGTTGACGGCGTCGTGGGAGGCGCCCTGCAGCGATCCACCGTGCTGGGCGGCCGGCCAGACTCAGGCGCAGTCGCGCGGCTGACCCATCAAGTCGAGGTCGTGCGCGACAACTTCGCCGGATTGCTCCTGCTCACCAGGAGCTTCATCGTCAGTACGATCAGCGCAATTATCGGGATAGCGGCGTTGACCGGCGTTGTTGCATTGCTGGTACTTCCGCCTCTGCTCGCCGGCTTAGCCCTTTTCCTGGTCTCTTTGCGTTCCATGATGGCCCGCCAGCGTGATCACGTGCTCACCGACGAAGCGGTCGCTGAGTCAGCCAGCACAATCGCGCACAGCTTGCGCGACGTCGTCGCCTGTGGTGGCGATGAGCGGGCTTGCGCGCGGGTGCAGCGGGATGTCGAGGCGCACGCAGCAGCGGAACGGACTGTGGCCCGGATGGCAGCGCTCCGCACGCTCACGGTGGCTGTCGGCGGCTGGCTGCCGGCAGTGGGCCTGCTCGTTGGAGCGCACTGGTTGTTGACAACCGGCTTGACGCTAGGAGCTATCACCGGTGGCCTGATCTACCTCACCCAGGGACTACTGCCGGCGCTCAGGGCGCTGGTCGACGGACTGGGAGCGGGCGGGTTGCGCTTGGTGGTCACCCTGGATCGCCTCGTCGAGGCGGGGGAGCGCCCAACGCCCAGCCGGCCGGCACGGCAGCAGACCCCTCACGGGCATGACTTCGTGGTGGACGGAGTCACCTTCTGCTACGGCCGCCATGCCGAGCCTGTGGTGAAGGCGCTGGACATGGTGATCCCCGAAGGCGAACACCTGGCCATGGTCGGTCCCAGCGGCGCAGGAAAGTCAACCCTGGCGGGGTTACTTGCCGCCACCCACGTCCCGGACCAGGGCGAAGTGCGGTTGGGCGGAGTACCGGTGGTTGATCTCGACCCGCAAACCTTGGCCAGCCACCGGGTGTTGATTCCGCAGGAGGCATATGTCTTTGCGGGGACCCTCGGTGAGAACCTGCGGTACCTGCATCCCAGCGCTACCCGGGCCGAGCTGGATGCCGTCGTCGCAGATCTGGCGCTGCGCGAGATGGTGCGCCGCCTGGGCGGATATGACGCTGTGATCGATCCTGGCGCGCTCTCGGCCGGCGAACGGCAACTCATCGCGCTGGCTCGAGCGCACCTCACCCCGGCGCCGGTGCTGATCTTGGATGAGGCGACCTGCCACCTGGACCCGGTTGCCGAGGAGCGGGTGGAACGGGTACTGGCCAGCCGCAGGGGTGGCACGCTCATCGTCGTCGCTCACCGGATCAACTCTGCGTTGCGGGCGCAGCGAATCGTGCTGATGGACGGCGCCCACCTGGTCACGGGTACGCACCGAGAACTGCTGGCGACCGCGCCGCTGTACCGGGAACTGGTCCTCGGCCATGAACAGTGATCAGCGCGAACGACGGGCCGGCGGTGACCGGTTGGCCACCGCCGGCCCTGTTGTCACAGGCGGTCACATGCGTTTAAATCCAGCCCGCCTCAGCAGCGATGCGGATGGCATCGACCCGGGTACGCGCGTCCAGCTTGGTCATGACTCGCGACAGGTAGTTGCATACCGTCCCGCGGCTCAAAAACAGCCGCTGAGCGATCTCACTGGGGGATGCTCCGCCCGACGCGAGGTCGAGCACCGTGAGTTCCCGCGGGGTCAGCGGGCTACCCGCCACGCCGATCGCGGCAACGGCGAGCGCCGGGTCGATCATCCGCTTGCCTTGCGCGACCTGCCGGATGGTGGCCAGCAGCCGCCGGGGTTGTGCGTCCTTGTCTACCGCTCCGGCCACCGGAATATCCAATGCTCGCCGGACCAGGCCTGGCCGTTGAGCGGTGGCGAGCACCACTACGCGGCATTCGGGCAGCCGCTCGCGCAGCATTTGCGCCGCGGTGAGCGCCTCTGACCCGCCCTGGTCGACGTCGAGAATGGCGATATCGGGGCGGTGCCGGATCGCGGTGGGGACTACGCGCTCGCCCCCCGCGATCCCACCGACCACTTCGATGTCGTCCTCGCCGGCCAGCACCGCCGCGAGCGCCCCGCGAAGCAGGCTCATCTCCATGACCAGCAGCACCCGGATCGGGTTGACTGCTGGACTCGCTTGGTGACCTGGATAGCGGGCCATCGCGGTGGATTGATCGCTGGACGGTTGCGAGAAACCGGTGTATTCGTCATCCGCGGCAACGGTGCTCGCCGCGAGATTTCGCGGTATCCGATGTTGTGGAATCATGAGATGCGAACGAGATCGACTCGGTCGCGGAACCCGCATGGTCGCCAACATGCCGTCATTGGGCTGTCCCCTCCCCAGGTGCCGGGAAAGAATGTGCGTCCCCATCCATCCCCGGCGATCAAGCGCGCCCCATTGCCCCCTTGCGAGTGGTTCCCCTGAACCAGGGATAACCACGACGCGGGATCCCGCATGAGGATCCCTGTACAGCTTGTCATCGCCTATGTGCCATATCGTGTTACAGCGTGCACATAGCGTCATACTTGTCACACAGCGTATTCGCTTGCCGCGTTGCGCGTGCTCGTAGGCTCACGACTCGTGGGCTCCTTGCATGAGCTTCTCGCTGCCGACCGCGCACACGTGTGGCATCCCTACGGGCCGATGCCGGGGCGCATCGATCCGCTCGTGGTGCACTCCGCGGCCGGAATTCGGCTGCAGTTGGCCGACGGCCGTCAGTTACTGGACGGCATGTCGTCGTGGTGGGCCGCCATCCATGGCTACGCCCATCCGGTACTCGATGCCGCGGTGCGTGAGCAGCTCAGCCGGATGAGCCACGTGATGTTCGGCGGGCTGACCCACGAGCCCGCGGTCCGGTTGGCCCGCCGCCTGGTGGAGATCACGCCCCAACCATTGCAGCACGTGTTCTTCGCTGACTCGGGCTCGGTGTCAGTGGAGGTCGCGATCAAGATGTGCCTGCAGTACTGGCGCTCGCTTGGGCGCCCCGGCAAGCACCGCCTGCTCACCTGGCGGGGCGGCTACCACGGCGACACCTTCGGCGCGATGAGCGTCTGCGATCCCGATGGCGGGATGCATTCGCTGTGGTCGGGTGTACTGGCGCGGCAAGTGTTCGTGCCGCTGCCGCCTGCGGAACTCGAGCGCGGCTATGTGCAGCTGTTGGCGGATACGGTGGCGTGCCACGCGGATGAGCTGGCCGCGGTGATCGTCGAACCGATCGTGCAGGGGGCCGGCGGGATGCGTTTTCACGATCCCCGCTACCTGCATGTGCTGCGCGAGATCACGCTGGCCCACGATGTGTTGCTGATCTTCGATGAGATCGCAACCGGGTTCGGCCGCACCGGAGCGCTGTTCGCAGCTGATCATGCGGGCGTCAGCCCTGATGTGATGTGCGTGGGCAAGGCCCTGACGGGGGGATATCTCACGATGGCCGCCGCGCTGTGTACCTCGCGGGTTGCCGAGGGAATCAGCGGTGGCGAGGTACCCGTACTGGCCCACGGGCCGACGTTCATGGCCAACCCGTTGGCGGCGGCGGTGGCGTCGGCGTCCATCGATCTGCTGCTCGGCCAGGACTGGCGCGCCCAGGTGCGGCGGCTGGAGGCCGGACTACGAGCCGGGCTAGCCCCGGCTAGCAAGCTGGCAGGCGTTATCGATGTCCGGGTGCTCGGCGGGATCGGCGTGGTCCAGCTCGACCACGACGTCGATCTGCCCGCTGCCACTGCCGCCGCAGTTCGCCGAGGTGTGTGGTTGCGCCCCTTCCGCGATCTCGTGTACACCATGCCGCCGTTCATAACCGACGACGAGGATCTTGGGCAGATCACCGCTGGCGTGCTCGCCGCGGCTGCCGCCGGGTGAGGTTGAGTGGTGAGCCTTGCCTTACCGGAATTTCAAGCCGGACGGGCGAGGATGCGCGGTAACGGGGAGAAACCGGGTTATCACGGTCAATGACGACCGGGCTCCCCGGAGGAGTCCGCGATCGTCGGTGTCGCCGCAGTGGCGATGTGGCCGGCGCAGCTGGCGGGTCCAGGTTTCATAGACCATCGTTCGGAGGCTGTTGCATGCGTTCGCCCGCCGCTGCGGTTCCGCTGGCTGCTGAGCACTCCCGCGCGCGCACCGTGTTACGTCATGACTTACCCGCTTCTGCAGTGCTGGTGCTCATTGCCATCCCGCTGTCACTGGGGATCGCCGTGGCGTCCGGTGTACCGGTCATGGCCGGGCTCATCGCCGCCGCCGTGGGTGGGATCGTGGCGGGTTCACTCGGCGGATGCCGGCTACAGGTCAGCGGTCCGGCAGCGGGTCTCACCGTGGTTGTGGCCGATCTTGTCGCGAAGTACGGCTGGGGCGTCATGTGCGCCATCACCGCGGCCGCCGGGCTGCTCCAGATGATGTTCGGACTGAGCCGGGTTGCCCGGGCGGCGTTGGCGATCTCGCCGTCGGTGGTGCATGCGATGCTCGCCGGTATCGGGGTCACCATCACCCTGGGCCAGCTGCATGTGCTGCTCGGTGGAGCGCCCGGCGAGAACGCGGTGACGAACATCGCTGAGCTGCCCGGTCAGGTTGCCGACATGCATTACCCCGCTGCGGTACTGGGGCTCCTGGTGATCGCGGTGGTGTTGACCTGGCCGCGGCTGCCCCGTCCCCTGGTGCACATCCCGGCCCCGCTGGCCGCAGTAGCCGGCGCGACGGCACTGGCCACGATCCTCACGCTTGACCTTGAGCGGGTAGTCCTTCCTGGTTCGGTACTCGAGGCGGTGAGACTGCCGCAAATACCAGCAAGCAACTGGGGTGGTGTCCTTCTCGGCGTGCTCACCGTGGCTGTGATCGCCAGCGTGGAGAGCTTGCTGTCGGCGGTCGCGGTGGACAAGCTCAGCGGCGGCGGTACCACCAACTTCGACCGTGAGCTGGTCGGCCAAGGTGCGGCGAACACCCTTTCCGGCATGCTCGGAGGCCTGCCGGTGACCGGGGTGATCGTCCGCAGTTCCGCCAACGTCGCCGCCGGCGCGCGGACCAGGGCGTCAGCCGTTGCACACGGTGTCTGGGTGCTGGCGTTCGCGGTGCTATTCGTCGGAGCGATCGAGCTGATTCCGCTGGCTGCGCTGGCCGGGCTGCTGGTGGTGATCGGCATGCGCCTGGTGAAGCTCGCTGACCTGCGCTGCGCGCACCAGCACGGGGAACTGCCCACCTACCTGGTGACCTTGGCGGGGGTGGTCTTCCTGAACTTGCTCGCCGGCGTGCT
>DASQVU010000406.1:0-10824 GCA_035640615.1 Pseudonocardiaceae bacterium | reverse complement strand
CACCTAGGTCGTGTTTATTGGTGGCCGCAGAAGGGTTGCAAGCGGTGTCATGGAAATGGGCATTTCCGGAGCACCACGTGGTGGTCGGGCCGGGCTGTGCGCCGACCGTGCCCTAGCTGCGGTGGGTCACCGTGGCAGTACCGGGTGGGAGCACCCCGTCCACCGGACGACTGAGGCAGTAGCGACCTGGTGGCGAGTGCTTCGCTGCGCCGTCATGAGCAGACATCATGCGGACATACCGCGCGCATGTAGCCTCCTCCGCACTCGCTACTGTGATCGTCAACGATTTCTTCGAAGCGACCGGCCACAATCAATTCGGCCAAGCTCAGGTAGCGCTGGAAGAGCAGCGTCGGCGAAGCGGGAACCACCGTCCCTGCCTTGGTGATGTAGCGCAGCGTACCGACCGCAGAGTAATCGAGGTCGAACCGATGTAAATACGGCAGCATGAACGGCACCTGCACGAACATCTGGCGAAATGCCAGGCTCGGGGGCAAGAGCGGCACGATGTCATCGGCGTATTCATAGCGGATGCTATCGACATGCTGGTCGTACGCAGTCGCGAAGTCTTCGTTACCCGGATGCGGCCCGGCGTAGGTATAAACTCTGGCCGTCACGCCACGTTCAATTAAAAAGCGCATTGCCGCAAGATTGGCCATCGCCCCGCCCTTGCTGTGTCCCGTGATGAAAAGTTGCGAGTTCGGCCCGGCTTTCGTGAGCCGTTTCTGCACCTCGGGCACTACTGCGGTCCACAAGCTGCCCACTGAGCCCCAAAATCCGGCGTGTACAAGGCCTGGCGTGCCATCTCCTCGGACCAGCTCAGCGTCCAAGTCGTTGATCCAGTCGCGAATGGTCTGCTCATGATCGGGGCTCGCCGGTGGTAACGTCCCACGAAAGGCGAGTACCACGCCGTCAAAAGTCGTGCCGACAAGGCAGGCGTTGATTGCATCAGTCCCCCCGACAAAGCCCACTGGTGGGTCATCGATGAACTGCGCTGCATCGAAATACGGTGGAGGCGGCGGGATGATCGGGCCGTTGCTGAGGACGGAATACGTGGTCACACTTGCGCACAGCAGACGGCACTCAAGGCTCGTGGACATGATGCATACCCTCCGTGATGTCCTGTGGGCCCCATGGCCGGGGAGTGAAGTGAACTGCGGATGTCAGCGGCAGGGCGGTGATCTTCGCACCGCCCGGTGATCAGCTGCTCCGCCGCCAGGATTCGAACCTGGACCATCGGAACCAAAATCCGAGGTGCTGCCTTTACACTACGGCGGAAGTGCGGGCCCACGCGCACATGGTGCCCACGCGCACATGGTGGCATGCGCGCTGCGCCGAGTCCGCGCAGCCTCCCCAGAGCCAAGCCTGACGACACGCGCGGCAGCCGCCACTAGCGTGGCGTGTCGTGACGGGCGTCGGGTGAATAATCTACGGTTGGGCTACGCCACGAATGCCACCTGCGGTTCAGCTGTGGGTGTGAGCATGATGGCACCCGCTGCGGCGTGGCAGCCGGCCGCGTCTGCCGACCCGAGGAGCACCGGCCGATGACGCTGAGCGCCGAAGCCGACAAGCCGCGCACGCAGCCCGAGCCGATTCTGTCCGGTCGACGGCCGTTGGGCCCGCAAATCCTGGTGTACCTCTTCGTCGTCGCGCCCATGCTGGCGCTGATCGTGGCGGTGCCCATCGCCTGGGGGTGGGGACTGGGCTGGACGGACATCGTGTTGTTCGCCATTACCTACACCGTGAGCCTGCTGGGCGTGACCGTCGGGTACCACCGCCACTTCACGCACGGCTCGTTCAAGGCGAAGCGATGGTTACGGGTAAGCCTGGCCGTGTTGGGTAGCACGGCGATGCAGGGTCCGCTACTGCATTGGGTGGCCGATCACCGCCGCCATCATGCCTTCTCCGACCGGGAGGGTGACCCGCATTCTCCGTGGCTGTTCGGCACCTCTCCGATCGCGGTGGTCAAGGGTTTTTGGCATGCTCATATGGGCTGGCTGTTTAACCGCGACATGACCAATCCGCACCGGTTCGTTCCGGACCTGCTGGCGGACAAGACGATGGTGCGGGTCAGCAAGCTGTTCTGGCTGTGGACGGGGATCTGGCTGGTGTTGCCCGGGATCGTCGGTGGGTTGGTCAGCTGGTCGTGGTGGGCCGTGCTGACCGGATTGTTCTGGGCTGGGCTGGTGCGGGTCTCGTTCCTGCATCACGTCACCTGGGCGGTGAACTCGGTCTGCCACATGATTGGCAACCGGCCGTTTGCGGCGCGGGACAGGTCCGCGAACTTCTGGCCGATGGCGATCCTGTCCGGGGGCGAGTCCTGGCACAACCTGCACCACGCCGATCCAACCTCAGCCCGGCACGGCGTGCTTCCGGGTCAGATCGACATTTCCGCCCGGGTGATCTGGGTGTTCGAGAAGCTTGGCTGGGTATGGAACGTGCGCTGGCCTACGCCGCAGCGGCTGGCCAAGATCTCCGCGCGGGCCACCGTCTAACTGCCCCGGAGCTTCGGTTACTTCGCTGCGTAACCAGGTACTCACTGTAGGCATCCAATACGCTGAGGTAACACTTTGCACCGTTTGGGTGAAAGACGCCAGTGTTACAGTAACCAAGTAACGACAGGCAGTGGGCAATAGATATACGCACTGTGGGGAGGGGCGAACCCACTGTTCGAGAGGGTGAGTACGGCTCGCGGTCGGCCGTCTAGGTCAATCGGAGGTGCTCGCTTTCCGTGTGTGTTTTGCAACAGTCAGTTGTCTGTAGACATCTCGAGTAACGGCAGGGGGCCCGTCTCGATGAAGTTCGTTGCACCTACCACTCAACCGGTAGCCAACGCCGCGCGCCGCGAATCCGGGAGCATCACCACCTTCGAACCCGATGTCCGCGTGGCGGTGGTTGGCTACGGCTACTGGGGCTCCAAGCACATGCGCGTGCTCAGCAGCATGCCGGGTGTCCAGGTCACCATCGTCGACCAGGATGTCGACCGGATCGCAGAGGCTAAAAGAGCATACCCAGCGGCGGAAGCCGCGCGACGGCTTGACGAGGTGCTAGGTCGGGTCGACGCCGTCGTCGTCGCGACCCCGCCGAGTGCACACGCCACAATCGCGCTCCAAGCCTTGCGCCACGGGCGGCATGCACTGGTCGAAAAGCCGCTGGCCACCACGGTCGAGGATGCGCAGTCGATGGTTGACGCGGCGGCGGCGAACGGCGTACACCTGATGGCCGGCCATACCTTCGAATACAACGCCGCAGTGTGGAAGCTCAAGGAACTCATCGACTCTGGTGAGCTCGGCCGGATCCTGTACATCGATGCCGCCCGGTTAAGCCTGGGTAAATACCAGCGTGACTGCAATGTGATCTGGGACCTGGCTCCACACGACATCTCGATCGCCTCCTTCCTACTCGACGAGGTTCCCCGGACGACCTGGGTGTGGGCTAAGCGGCATGTGGGAAACCGGCACGCCGATGTGGCGTATCTGCGCCTGGACTTCGAACGGGCTGCCACCCACGCATTCGTGCATGTGAGCTGGCTGGACCCGTGCAAGGTGCGGCGGGTCACGGTCGTGGGGGATCGCAAAATGGCCGTCTACGACGACATGTCCGACAACGAGCGGATCCGCGTCTACGACATCGGCGTCGACCCGGCCGATCCTGATGACCATGGCGAATCCCATGCCATGCCGGTGTCCTACCGGACCGGCGACATCGTTTCGCCCTTTATTCAGTTCAACGAGCCGCTGCTGGTGCAGGACAGCCACTTCATCGAATGCATCCGCACCGGTGCCACTCCGAACACGCCAGGACAGCGCGGCCTCGATAT
Source organism: Pseudonocardiaceae bacterium (assembly GCA_035640615.1). Classification (GTDB taxonomy): domain Bacteria; phylum Actinomycetota; class Actinomycetes; order Mycobacteriales; family Pseudonocardiaceae. The sequence goes on along the minus strand of DASQVU010000406.1, from coordinate 7,007 downwards.
CGTCCGCGTCCTGGCCGCCACCGATGTCGCGGAAGCCACCGGGCGCCCCGCCTTCGTTACCGCCGACGCTGCCGGTGCGGACCGCGTGCGGGGCGTGGCCTCATGACCACCAGCAGCAGCGCTTCCTTCAACATCCCTTTCCTCGATCTCCACGGTACGAACAACGGGTTGCGCGAGGAGTTCGATCTGGCCTGGAAGACCGTGCTGGATCACGGGCATTTCGTCGGCGGACCCGAGGTCGAGCGGTTCGAGCGGGACTTCGCGACCTACTGCGGCACCAAGGCCTGCATCGGGGTGGCCAACGGAACTGACGCGCTGGAACTCATTCTGCGTGGCCTGGGTATCGGCATCGGCGACGAGGTCATCATCCCGACGAACACCTTCATCGCGACGGCTGAAGCGGTGTGCGCGACCGGCGCCCGGCCCAGGTTCGTCGATGTCTGCGCCGACACCCTGCTGATCGATCCCGCCGCCGTCCAAGCCGCGATCAACAGTTCGACGGCCGCCATCATCGCCGTGCACCTGTATGGCCAGATGGTGGACCCGGAACCGCTCTCGACAATCGCTGCGGCACACGGGCTGGCTCTCATCGAGGACGCCGCCCAGGCCCACGGTGCCCGGCACCGGGGCGCCACGGCTGGCAGTGTGGGCATCGCGGCTGGATTCAGCTTCTACCCCGGCAAGAACCTCGGTGCTCTGGGCGACGGTGGCGCCGTGGTCACCAGCGACCTCGCCTTAGCCGAGACGATCCGCAGCATGGCCAATCACGGGCGCTGCGCCGCAGATCGTTACCGGCACGACCGATCGGGCCGCAACAGCCGGCTTGACACGCTGCAGGCAGCGCTGCTGTCGGCCAAGCTGCCGTGGCTGGACGCTAGCAACGCACGGCGCGTCTCAGCGATGGCGGCCTACCGCGAGATGCTGCCGCCGAGCTGCTCGCCGGTGTCGGTGCAGGCCGGCGCCGAACCGGTCTACCACCTGGCAGTCGTTCAGGTCGACGACCGCGCGAAGGTCGGTGACGCGCTGACCGCAGCCGGTATCGGGTGGGGCGTGCATTACCCGATCCCGTGCCATCAGCAGCCAGCCCTGGCCGCACTGCACGAGTCGGTGCCAGCCAGCCAGAAACTACCGGTCGCCGAACGCGCGGCCGGCCGGATCTTGTCTCTTCCTATGTCCCCGACCCTGAGCGTTGAGCAGGTTGGGCGGGTCTGCGATGTGCTCGGAGGTGCGTTGTGACTGACGTTTCCAATGTCTTCCGGTACGGGGCTAGCGAATCGAATGGACGTTCGATGGGCCAGAATGAGCAACTGGAGAAGGCGTCAGGAATCGGTGACGTGCCACCACAGCGGTCGGGGGACCGATTCGACATCCCCGCCGAAGACTCCGAGGGTGGTCGCTCAGCAATCACCCGCCTGGTCCTGCTTGCGCTGACGATCATCCTGCTCGGCACCGCCGCCGGACTCGCCGCGGCGCTGGTCTTGCCGAAGACCTATGGCGCACGTGCCGAAGTGCTGTACGCCGTCGGCGAGCAGCAGCAAAGCGGCGACCCGCTCAAGCAGGGCCGTGATCTGTCCACGCAGCTGGTGTACCTGAAGAGCCGGGCCGTGCTCGGGCCGGTCGCGACGAAAGAAGGTCGCCAGTTCAAGGACCTCGACAAGGCCGTCACCGTGCAGGTCCTGGACAACAGCAACGTCATCGAAGTCGAGGCCGATGGCCCCACCAAGCTGGCCGCGTTGCAGACGCTGCAATCGGTCATGGACGGCTACATGACGCTGATCGGCCAGCCCACGGGGGTGTCCCGTAACCTCGACACCCAGCTCGCCGACGCCAAGCAGAACACCGCGCAGCTCCAAACGAGGGTGCAGCAGCTGACTACCGCGGTGGCGACCGGAACTGCTACTCAAGCGGCGCTTAACGACGCGAGAGCCCAGCTGACCGCATCCTTGGACCGCGAGAAGGCGATCCAGGCCCGCATCGATGAGCTTAACCTCACCGGCCAGAACGGGCCCGACGCGCAGCTGCTGACACCGCCGTACTCACTGCCGGATCCGGTGTTCCCCCAGCCGCTGATCGCGGCCGGCACTGGTGCCCTGGTCGGCGTGATTGTGGCCGGCGCAGTGGTGGCGGTGAGTGTCCGGCGCCGGACGAGGCCGTGAGGCCCCGGTTGTGGCCGCCTCAACGGTGACAGTGCTCGAGGACCCCACACCTCCGGACACCACGGCTCGGAACTCGGCCACTGTTGCAGGTTGGACGCTGATCAGCCGGGTCACAGGGTTGCTGCGGGTAGTGGTGATCGGGGCGGTGCTCGGTCCGACGTTCTTCGCGAACGCTTTCCAGACCGGCTACGTCGTGCCCAACATGGTCTTCACCATGATCGCTGGCCCGGTGCTGGGAATGGTGGTGGTACCGGGCCTCGTGCACGCCATCGGTGCCGGCGGCGTGCCGCGGGCCCGGCAAGTAATTAGCCGGGTGAGCGGGTGGCTGCTGGCCGTCTCGGCCGCAGTGGTCGCCCTGCTGATGATCCTGTCTCCGGCGGTCGCCTGGACACTGACCTTCGGGATTCCGAACGCCGGTACGCAGGTCCGTGGTCTGTGGATCACCACGTTGCTGGTCCTGCTCGTCGCGCCGCAGGTGCCGTTGTACGTGCTGGTGCACCTGGGCATATCCGCTCAGCAGGCGCGCGGCCGTTTCGCCCTGGCGGCGGGCGCACAGGTGGTGGAGAACGGCGTCCTGATCCTGACGGTGCTCGTCGCCGGCTGGTACTACGGAACCGGTCTCGACTTCAACCAGGTCTCGGTCGGGCTTGTGCTGACGCTCGGGATCGGCAGTACCGTAGCCGTCGCTCTCCATGCGGCGCTACAGCTGTTCGGCACCGCCCGGGTGGGATTGCTGCGCTGGCCGTCGATGCGTTGGCGGCGTGACCCCGAGACCCGGGAGATCACCCGCAGGTTGGTGCGCTCAGTGGGGGTAGCGGCCTGGCCGACCGCGGCGATGTATGTGCTGCTCGCGCTGGCCGGCACGGTGCCGGGCGGAACTTTCGTCGTGCAGCTGTCGTACTCCGTCTTCTTCGCGCTCTCCTATGTCAGTGCACGGGCGGTGTCGATGGCAGCGTTGCCAGGGCTGGCCGACGCTGCACATCGCGAGGACGCTGCCACCTTCGCATCGGGGTGGCGGCAGGGTCTGACCTATGCCGTGATCGCTAGCCTGCCGCTGCTGGTGTTGCTGGCGGTGTTGTCTGGACCCACTGCGAACCTGCTGGCCAACGGGGAGCTGCGGCATGCAAATCTGATCGGTCCACTCGCCGCCTGCCTCGCGGTGGTAGCGGTAGCCCAGCTGGTCGGTGGCGTGCACGACATCGGCCGCCGGGCGTTGTTCGCCCGGCTCGACGACCGCATCCCGCGCCGGGCCAGCGAGGTGGCCTTCGGCGTGATCGTCGTAGCCGCTGCGGCGGCGCTATTGCTGCCTACGGACTCCACCCGCCTGGTCTGGCTGGTGATGGCCATCCTGGCTGGAGAACTCGCCGCCGCGGGCACGGTGTTGACCCGGGTGCGTCACGCGATCCACCCCGAACGGTTCCTGGAAATCCGCGGTTTGGCTGCCGCGCTGGTCGCCACTTGCGCGCTACTGCCGGTGGCTGCGGCGATGTGGTGGCTTCAGCAGATCGATCACGGAGATCAGCTCGTCGATCTTGCAATCTTGGTCCTGGGCGGCGTCGCGGCGCTCGGGGTCTACGTCCTGGTGCTCCGAGTCGCGGTGCGACGGATAGGTGATGGGTCATGACACAAACCCTCCCGCCGGGTTCTAGCTCGCCTCCCGCCGCTGGGGGGCCCGGTTGGCCTCCCGCCGCCGGCGGGTACTTATCAACCCCGGTGATCAGCCGTTGGTTAGGGCTGGGGGCCGCCGGCTGCGCCGTGGCCGGTGGGATCCTCGCGGTCGCGGCCGGACCGATCATCGTGCTGGCCGCGATCGGGGTGCTGGCGCTGGCTGGGATGTTCGCCCTAGCGGCCTACCGGCCGATTTTCGCAACGTACGCCTATCTCGGCACCCTGCCTCTCATCGCGGGGATTGACCGGGGCCACCTGATTCCCCTGGTGCGGCCCAACGAGGCGCTGTTGGTGGTGCTCCTCCTCGGAGCGCTGGTCGGTGGTTATGTCCGCTGGTGTCGGGGGGAACGGATACCCCTACAGCTGCATCAGCTCGATATCCCGCTTGGCGTGTTTTTGCTGGCCTCGACGGCGTGGCCACTGCTGTCAATGTTGCTGCGCGGCCATGTGCCGGCGAGCTCCGATCTGGCGGCGGTACTGCCGGTCTGCAAGCTGGTGGCCATTTACCTGCTAGTGCGTTTTAGCGTCAGTACCGAAGCCCAACTGGTGCGCTGCTTCCGGCTGATCATCTGGCCGGGTGCGGTCGTAGCGGTGATCGCAATCCTGCAGACTCTGCATTTCGGCCCGGTTGTCTCGATGTTGCAGACGGTCTGGGCTCCGGACAGCAACCCGGCCGCACTGGCCGAGCGGGGTTCGACCACGCTCGCCTCGCCGATCGCGACCGGCGACTACATCATCATCTGCCTGACCTTGATCGTCTGCTGCGGGATGCGGGGATTGCTGGATCGCCGGGAGCGGCTGGGTTTGGGCCTCGTGCTCGGTGCCGGGGTGCTCGCCACTGGTCAGTTCTCCACCTGGATCTCCGCGGTTGTGGCAGCAGGGCTGATCCTGTGGCGCTTCACCACTGTGCGCAACAGTTCGCTGCGGTTCGTGTGGTTGGTTCCGGTGGCGCTCGCGATCGGTGCGCCGGCGTTAATCGGCCGGTTGGAGGGGTTCAGCGAATTCGGCGTGCCGCGCAGCTGGATCGGCCGCTGGAGCAACCTGTCCAACTTCTACCTGCCGAAATTCGGGTTCATCAATGTCTTGATGGGGGTCTCGCCCGACTCGGTGCTGGAAGCACCCGAGAGATGGCGTGACGTCATCTACCTGGAAAGTGGCTACCTGGAGCTGCTGTGGATCGGCGGGATCCCGCTGCTCGCCGCGTTCGCCTGGCTTTCGGTTGTGGTGCTGCGCCGCACGCGTGAGCTCATGGCGCAGCCGGGTGCTGTCGGTGCCGCAGCGGCGACGCTCTGGGTGTGCTGGTGGTTCGTGCTCATCCTCACCGTCCTCGATCCGCACCTGACGTTGCGCGGCACCGGGGACCTGCTGTTCATGCTGATCGGAATCACCGCGGGGAGGCTAAGTGTCCAGCGGCGTTGAACAGACACGGTTACCCGCTCGATGGGAACCGATTGCTCGGCGGGCCGTCGATCTGGCGGTGGTGGTCGTCGCATTGCTAGTGCTGATGATCCCAATGCTGTGCATCGCGATCGCCGTCAGATGTAGCAGTCCCGGACCGGCGTTCTACCGCCAGCAGCGGATAGGCCGGGGCGGGCGACCGTTCACCATGTACAAGTTCCGCACCATGCGGGTAGGGGGCTCCGACGCGCAGCACCGCGAGCTCATCGCCCGCGAGCTGCGGGGCGAGGACACCTCGGTGAACGGCAGCTGGAAGATCGATCGTGACCCACGGGTAACCCGGATCGGTGCTTTTCTTCGGCGTACCAGCATCGACGAGCTGCCTCAGCTGATCAACGTACTGCTGGGTCAGATGTCGTTGGTGGGGCCCCGGCCCTGCCTGGACTGGGAAGCGGAGATGTTCCCGGCCCGGTTCGCCGAGCGCTTCGACGTCCCGCCCGGGCTTACCGGCCTTTGGCAGGTTAGTGGGCGTAGCACGATGGGTACGTTGGAGATGCTCGAGCTCGACCTTGCCTACGTGCGCGGGTGGAGTTTTTGGAGTGATCTGGGGATCTTGCTGCGCACCGTTCCGGCGTTGTTACGGGGGCAGGGCGCGCGCTAGAAGGAATAGTTTCAGGCAGCTTGGGGGGCAGCCTTGACTGCAGTCGTTACGACCAGTTTCGCGATTCCCCGACTAACGCGTCGGGCCCGGAGCGCGCTACTTACAGCGCACATCGCGGTGTCGGTGGGGTGGCTCGGGTTAGACGGCGCGCTGGTGGCATTGGAGGTGACCGGCCTGGGCACTGGTGATCCTAGTGAGCGGGCCGGGATAGCCGCTGCCATGGCTGCGCTTGTGGTGTGGGTGCTGGTTCCCGTGGTATCCGCTTCGCTGATCAGTGGGCTGGTGCTGGCGCTGTCCACGCCCTGGGGTCTGGTGCGGTACTGGTGGGTCATCATCAAGTGCGGCATCGCCGGAGTGCTGACCGCCACCGGGTTGGTGTTGATGCTGCCGCGGCTCCACCAGATGATTATTGGAGAGGCCGAACCGGTCGGGATGCAGTTGTTGATCGGCAGAGCGATCGCGCTTGCGCTGCTGCTGGCCGCGACGGGCTTATCGGTCGTCAAACCGTGGGGTAAGACGCCGCATGGGCGCTCGGCATCAAACAGCCGACCGGCTCGCGGCCGGGTGGATCCAATCTTGGCGAGTTCCAAGTCGGGCTAGCGCTCGCCGCCGTGAACTCGAGGCCACCGACAGTTCAGGCATACACATGTCGATGCTGTCGAGTTCACGGGGCACCCGTTTCTGCCTCCGGGGTCAGCAGAAGTAGCGATACAGCAGCGCGCCGGCCTTCTTCGTCACGTCATCGGGAACCGCTTCGGCGGTGAGCAGTTCGGTGAGCCCACCGAGCATCGCGCTGGCCTGGGGGTCGCTGCGGGCGTCCTCACCCCCAGCACGCAGGGTGACAATGCGCCGCTGCTCAGTGGCCCACTTGCCCTTGTAAGCGATCAATCCCGGCTGGTCGAGGTCGGACAGCCCCCAGTCGACGAGGTGCGCGCCTCGTTGGACGCCCCAGCGGATGCCGGCCCAGAAGATTGCGTCGTTCGGTCGCCTGGCCAGGTGCTCGTGGCGGGAGGCCCCGAACTTGTAGTAGACGGTGTTGTGCCAGGTGAGGAATACCGCGCCGGCGATCAGTTCGTCTCCGGCGTGGGCAAGCATCGTGACGATGGCATCATTCGCGGCGAAGG
>DASQVU010000405.1:0-2751 GCA_035640615.1 Pseudonocardiaceae bacterium | reverse complement strand
CACCTGCACGCCGTTTTTCTCCATGATGGCGCGGCTGAGGTCGATCAGGCCCTGGGTGTTGCTGATTTCAGGGGAGCGTTTGAGGGTGCAGTTGATGAACATGGCGCACAGGTCGTCATAGCGTTTTTCCATGCTGGACATGCGACTCTCCTTCGGGGCGGGATCGGTTGACGGCCTAGAGCAGCGCGGGGTCCTGCTCGACACAGAGCAGGACCGGTCCGTCTGCGGCGAACATCGCGCTCATCGCCTCGTCAAGCTGATGGCGAGCGTCGACTCGGATCCCGGTTGCGCCGCACAGCTCGGCGTAGCGGGCCCAGTCCGGATTGCGCAGGTCGGTCTGCCAGACGGGATACTCCTCGGCCAGCTGCTCCTTGCTGATCTTGCCCAGTGCGTTGTTGTTGAGCAGCACATGCTTGATGCCCATGCCGTACTTGACCGCCGTGGTCAGCTCCATGGCGTACTGCCCGAAACCGCCGTCCCCGGTCACCGCGACGATCGGCCGGCCGGGTGCGGCCATCCACGCGCCAAGAGCTGCGGGATAGCCGAAACCGATCGATCCGAGATAGCCCGACATCAGCACCGGCTGGCCTTTAGACTCCAGATAGCGGCCCAGTGAGTAGGCGTGGTTGCCGACGTCCACCGTCAGCACCGCATCTGCCGGTAGGTGCCGGGACAGCGCGTCGAACACCGCCGCCGCACCGACCCCCTGGCCTCGGTCGTCGCGTACCCGGCGAGCTTTCTCCGCGCGCCAGATGTTCCAGCGCGTCGCCACGTCGGGCCGCTGGTCTTCGGCCTTGACCTCGTCCAACATCTCGCTCAGCGCGGGCACGGTCAGGTGAGCATCGCCGAGCAGAGCCATGGTCACCGGGTCAAAGCGGCCAACCGCGGAGACCCCGTCGTCGATCTGCAGGATCGGTTTGTACGGCGCGATGCCGGTGTGGTTGGCAAACGAGGCGCCGACCACGATCAGCAGGTCGGATTCGTTCATCAGCCAGCTGGCCACCGGGGTGCCGCTGCGACCGAGCACGCCGGCCCCGAGCGGGTGGGTGTCGGGGATGAGTCCCTTGGCTTTGAAGGTGGTCAGCACCGGGGCATTGAGCCGCTCGGCTAGCTCCCGCACCTGCTCGGCTGCCTGCCGCGCGCCGTGGCCCACGATGAGCACCGGGCGTCGGGCATCACGGACCAGGGTGGCGGCGGCGCTCAGCTCGCTGGGCGGCGGCAGGATCCGGCGGCACGCGGCGCGCCCGTCCGGTGCGCGCGGGAGCGCGGTACTCGGCTGGGCTTGGACCTCGTCGGGCAGCACGAGATGCGCGACGCCGCGACCGTCGATGGCATGCTTGACGGCCAGCGCGGCGAGCTCGGCGTGATCGCTGCCAGCGGTGACGGTGGTGCTGGACACCGCGACGTCGCGGAACACGGTAGTCAGATCCAGGTCCTGGAAAGCGCCTCGGCCGAGCACCTTCGATGGCACCTGGCCGGAGATCGCGATCACCGGGGCGCCATCGAGCTTGGCGTCGTACAGGCCGGTGAGCAGGTTGGTCGAGCCGGGCCCGGCGATCGCGAAGCAGGCAGCCGGCCGGCCGGTCAGCTTTCCGTAGGCGCTGGCCGCGAACGCGGCCGCGCCCTCGTGACGGATACCGATGTAGGTCACTTCGCCGCGTTCCTCGGCGCGGCGCAGCGCGTCGGCGAATCCCAGGTGAAATGGCCGACCATCCCGAACACCGTGCGCACACCCCAGGCCACCAGCGTCTCGACCATGGCGTCGGCTACCGTGCGCGGTGGCGGGGTCAGTTCTGGCACTTGGATGTAGACACCGTCGATGCGCTCGGCTACCGGGTACGTCTGCACCCCATCGGAGAAGCCTTCCGGGGGCCGGCCCGTTGTCGGGTGATAGTCATAGCCATGCCACGGACAACGCAGCCATCCTTTCTCGATCGATCCCTCACCGAGGGGTCCGCCCTGGTGCGGGCACCGGTTGTCCAAAGCGCCTAGCTGGCCAGCGCAGCGAGTCAACGCAACGGCGTGGCCGTCGACGATGACGGTGTGCACCCGGCCCTCGTCAGGTACGTCAGCAGGGTCGACCCGGTGCCACTGGTTCTCGGACATGGAGCCCCTCCTTGCCCCGCGTGCATTGACCTGATGGCCGGTCATCTCTTAGTGATGCCAGGACTCCCGGCGTTACACGAGGTTCGCGTCAGCAAGCGGTGATCGGACTCGGCGGCGGCCCCAACACCTCTACCCCGTAACTGGCGAGTGCGCTGATCAGGGAATTGGGGTCGGACGGTGCGGCATCGGCGGGTGGCACGGTGAGTTCGGTGGCGGGCTGGCCGGTGTTGAAGAAGAATTGCTCGAACCCGGCCGGGGTGGACACTACCAAAACCCGCGCCCGCGCCGACTCCACGCAAAACGCGTGCCCGACATCGCGGGGGGCCCACAGGAAGTCCCCTGCCGAGCCCGCACGATGTCGTCGCCAACGTGCACGCTGATTTCCCCTTCGAGTACGTAGAACGCCTCGTCTTCTCGGCTGTGCCGGTGCACCGGGGTGGCCATTCCCCGCTCGGCGAGCAGCTCCTTGGCCCACAGCCGCCCACCGGTCTGGCTTGCGGTGGCTTTGAAGGTGAGCAGGGCTCCCAGGTGCCATCGGGCTGGCCCACCGCCGTTGGGCACGTGGTACGGAGTACTGATCAGCTGCGCGGTCATGGCCGGGGTTCCTTCGTCAATCGCTGTGCTGTCCACCCGTTTCGACCGACG
>DASQVU010000404.1:0-4704 GCA_035640615.1 Pseudonocardiaceae bacterium | reverse complement strand
TATTTCCTCACATCGTCCGCCGAAATGACAGATCTTCCGCGCCCGCCGGTCATTTTGAACGGCGCGCGACCATTATTCGAGGCACCGTTAAGAAACGCATCAGCGCACGTCCAGAAACAATTTCGCGCGGGTGGCCGCAGTTACCACTACAGCCGGGTTATGAAGCGGCCGAAGCCAGACCGAACGTGCTGTCGATGTCATCGGCGAGCTTGTCGACATTGCTGGCGAAGGGCGGTCGGGTCGCCCCGGCCCGCACCGCCGCCTCAAGCCCGTGCAAGTTGCTGAGCAGGTGGGTGCCTTGCTGCGCGGTAACCCAGGGTGCCTGCTTCAACACCTTGGTCAGGTCGTCGTCGGCGCGCTGGAGCGCCAGGCCGGCGCCCGCGTCACCGCCCGCGGCCAGCGATGCCGCGTTGTCCTCGAAGTGCACCGACAGCACCCGTAACTGTGACGACGTCTGCCGCGCCTGCTCGCGCACCGACGCTACCCGGTCTGCTGGAGTCGGCGCGAGAAACCAACCCACGAATCCGCCGAGCAGGCCGCCGAGTAGGAACGCCACCACGGTGAAGATCAACAACTGCCGGCGGCGTTGAGCTTGGGGGGTGTAGATGGCCATGGTTACCCGCGGTCCACTCGCGCTCCGACGATGACCGCGGCAACGCCGGCACCGACGGTGGCCTCGATCGCCTCCGGATCGGCCAGCTCCTGGATCCGGCCCTGCTGGACCACCCAGGCCGTGGGCTGCACCGTGACCGGTCCCACGTGCCGGACATGCCGGGAGACCACCGATGCGATCGCCGCCCGCAGCGGCTCGCCAGCTGTGTCACCCATCAGGATTGCCTCCCCCTGCACATCAAGGGCCGGGTCGCCGAACCGGTCGAGCAGCAGCACCCGGCCATTCACCCGGCTCAGCCAGAACCGCCCGACCGGGTCGACCTGTGCCGAGGCCCCGGCAGCGCGGGCCACCTCGACGATCGCCTCCCGGCTCAAGGGAGGCCGCCCAGGTACCACCCCGGAGCCGAGCACGAGGGCCCCGACGGCGACCGCACGGATGGCGCCGCGCTCCCCTACCTGGCTGACCTGGACTTGCAGCGATGTCGGTGACGCACCGGCAGCCAGCGCTTCGGCTTCCACCTCCGCGATGAGCGCGTCGACCTCCGCGGGACTGGGCCTCGATACGGTGCGTTCGCGCTCGGCGCGAACTAACGACAGCGCATCACCCATCGAGGAGATCACTTCGGCATGCGGGGGTACCTGGCAGTCCAGCCCGAGGGCATCCGCCAGCGGCCGGCCGAGCACGCTGGCGCCGCCACCGACGGCGATCAGGGTGGGCCGGCGCAGCCGGTGCTGGGCGGCCACTGCGGTGACGAGATCGGCCAGCGCCTCGGTGGAGGCCTGCATCATCCGGCGGGCAAGCTCGGCACCGGGCAGCTTCAGCGCCTGGCCGGCGATGTCCATCGCCATGATCGCCGAACGTGGGTACCCGTCGGCGTAATCGCCATCCGGAACCAGTCCGAGTGCATTGGCCGCGCACGTGTTGGTCAGCGCGGCCGCCGTGCCGTCGGGCAGCCGTAGCACCAGGTAGTCGGCAGCGTCGCCGGGTCGTGGGGCCAGTGTCTCGGGACGCGCGCCGGCCAGCCGCTCCGGGGGGAGGAAGCAGGAGTAAGTCAGCCCGGCGATGTGCGCGCTGCGCGGCCCGACCCCGTAGATCCGCCGCCGGCGAACCCGCAGCATCGAGCCCCCCGCGACCCCGGCAACTTGCACATCCAGCGCCCGCACCGCGGTGGCCTGCCCGGCGACCCGGACGTAGGACAGCGCGGGACGGCCCGCGGTGATTGCCGCGACGTTGGTGGAGGTCCCACCGACCTCGACGATCACGCCATCGCCGATGCGCAGCGTGCGCAGTGCGCCGGCCACCGAGGCGGCCGGGCCGGAATACAGCGTGCGGGCCGGGGCAGCGCGAAAGCCGGCCAGGTCGGTAGCCCCGCCGTCACCGCGCATCACCATGACGGGGCAGGTCACGCCGGCATCGGCAACCCCGGCTTGCACCACCTCGGCGGTACGCATCGCAATCGGCAGGATGGAGGCGTTGAGCGCGGCGGTGACCGTGCGCAGTTCCAGGCCGTACAGACCGGTCAGCCCGGAGGAGGTGGTCACCGGCAGCTCCAGCTCGGCCGCGAGCTCAGCTACGGCATCCTCGCAGGTGGAGTCGTCGGGGGCGAACGCCTCGGCCACGCAGACGGCCTTGGCTCCGGCATCGGCCAGCCGGACCAGGGCCTGCCGGGCTGCACCGGCGTCGAAGCCCGCGGACAGATCGAGAAACTCGTGCGCGACCGCCTTGCTGATCATGGTCCGGTTCCGGGCCTTGCGCAGGTACGGAGCGCGAGCCATGCCGAGCACCCCAACCGGCACGGTATCGCCCTCCAGCAGCGCGTTCACCGCCTGCGTGGTGGAGTGGGTGACCAGCTCGATGCTGTCGGCCCCGACCTCGGCGACTAGCTTCGCCACCACATCGATCACACCAGCGGACACCCCGTCGGGGTGTCCGTGGGTGGTGGGCACCACGGCCCGGCCGACCAGTTCACCGGTCACCGAATCGACGGCAACCGCCTTGGTGAAGGTGCCCCCGACGTCGGCGCCTACCCGGACGCCCATCTGACCTCCCGCATGCGGCGCGGCCGCAGAATCAACAGCCAGGTCGCGCCGAGTACGTATATGGCCACCAGGATCACCTGGCTGATCAGGGTCTGCACGCTGGGCCAGTAACCCAACGCCTGGGACAGGAAGATCGGTGCGTGCGGCAGCGCGTCGATGGGGGTGAGGCCGACCAGGTCAGCTGTTTGCAGGCTGCGCACCGCGTTGCCGAGGAATGCCACTGAGGTCGCCATCAGCAGTACCACCGCGCAGACCAAGAAGGTCTTCACGGGCAGCCGCCGGCCTAGCCGGAAGATCAGGTAGGACACCACCGCCAGGGCGATCAACCCCACTGCCAGCCCGAGGAGGATCCACCACCCGAGTCCTTGACCGAACTCGACCAGCGCCTGGTAGAGCAGGGCGGTCTCGAAACCCTCCCGGTACATCGCCGTGAAGCCGACCAGGATCAGCGCGGTCGTCGACCCGATCGACACCGCATTGAACAGCCGGCTGCGCAGGAACTCCATCCAGCGGCGATTCTCCAACCGGGCAATCAACCAGAACGAGATGTAGAGCAGCACCGCGACAGCGACCATAGCCACCACTGCCTCCATCACCTCGCGCCCGACTGGCAACACCGCGAGAATCGACCGCAGCACCAGATAGGTCACCCCGGTCGCCGCTAACCCGATAAGCACTCCCCAGGTGATCGGCTTGCGGTATTGGGTGGCCTTGGTGGCCTCTAGATATCCCAGCAAGGCCGTCAGCAGCAGGACTGCCTCGAGCCCCTCCCGGAAAATGATCAGGAAAGACTGCCCGGCCACCACGGCAGCGGCGTCGAAACCGGTATCGGTCAGCCGTCGCTCGGTGTCATCGATCAACCGCCGCAGCTCGATGATATTGGTTCGGACCGCGTCGACCGGCGCATGGTCCTTGATCAGGCCGCGAATCTCAGCGAACTTGGTCTCCGCCTCGGCGGTCAGATCAGGCGCCACGACACGCAGCGGGATCTCGACATACTCGAAATGATCCAGGTATCCCGTTTTGGCCTGGCTGTAAGCTTCATCGATCTTGCCTTGCTTCACCAGCTCGAGGGTCTGGTCGATCGACGCGCGCACCACGGCCAGCTGGCGGATGGCCTCCTCGCGGGAAATGCTCTGCTGTGAAGTCGCGACCTGCTGGGCGGCGACCTGGTGGGATGGGAACTGGTGGGCTGGGATCGGCTGCGGTGCCGCGACGGCGTTGGCTGTACCCAGCCAGGCGGCGACAGGCCCCAGCACGGCCAGCGCCAGCAGCACCCCGATCAGGCTGCGCCGGATCATCCGGAGTATTTCGCCAGGTAGGCCTGCACCGCGGACGAGATCGCGGCAGAACCCTTGGCCGCCGCTGCGGCATTCCCGTCGTCTGCCGCTTTCTCCAGCACTGCGAAGTTGTCCTCCATCGTGAGGTAGGTGTTCTGGTCGTTGGCCTTGACGGTGTCTTCGATCGGCTTCCAGGTCGGCTCGATCTGACTGTCCAGGCTGCCTGCCCTGGCCTTGTCGGTGCCCGCAGAGGTGGCGATCTGCTTGGCCAGCTGGTCGATCTTGCGCAGACCCGCAGCGACCTCAGCGGCACTCGCTGGCTGGGCTTGCGACGCCTCGGCTGACGAGGGCGGTGCGGTAGGGGCCCCGGACGTGCCGCCGCGGGAGCAGCCTGCGAGTCCTACCACGCCGGCAGTCAAGCCGACGAGCACGAGCATCAGACTCCAGTTCCGCCACCTACTGGTCAGCATGGGACCCTCCGTTGCCAGATATCCGCCAGCCTATCGAGTGAGGTTAGGTAATGTATGCCTAACGCAAACTACAAGGAGCGGCCCATCGAACCGTCGGTATGGCCGAATAACCACCCGGATAGCCGATAAGGGTGGCGCACCGCTCGGCAATCGTGGCGAATCGATTACGCTTTGCATTGATCAGGCTTCAACCACCGCTCATGCCGGCGGGCTCCCGCCGGCATTGCCGCACGGTGCCGAGAGCGAGGAGTAATCACCTTATCTAGTCTTCACTACACAACGTAGCGCGCCGCTACGCTCAG
>DASQVU010000403.1:0-2234 GCA_035640615.1 Pseudonocardiaceae bacterium | reverse complement strand
AGCCGCCGGTGTAATGATCGGTGTGATGCTGTTTGCTGGTCTGTTGTGGCGTCGGCGCTCGCTGGATCGGGCCGAGCAGACGACGGATCTTTTCAACCGTCGTTACTGGGTGGTGGTGGCCGTTGAGGTGGTGGCCCTGCTCGCGGGCATGGTGATCATCAATCGAGTGCTGGATGCTGACCGGTTTATCGTGGCGTGGATCGCTGTTGTCGTCGGCGTGCATTTCTTCGGCCTGGGCCCAGTCTGGCGAGACAGGATGCTGTATCTGGTGGGTGCGGTGCTGGCTTTGCTTGGGCTGGCCGGATTTCTGATCGGTGCCGGCGGTGGATCTGCTGCCGCGATCGCGCTGGTGTCTGGAGTCGGGTCCGGCGCGGCGCTGTTCCTCGGCGTGGGCGTGGCGCTGCTGGGGAGGCTAGCCTTCGTTAACCGGTGATCAAGCTTTTAGCCTGACGGTGTCTCGGTGGGTTGTAGGGCGCTGGTCACCCACGACAGCGCCTGGCAGACCGCGCGGCGGGATTCGTCAGTGTGATCGGGGTGTCAAAATCGTGCTGGACGTTGGCCACGTCGATGATCTCCGGGGCATGCGTCCTGGGTTTGCGCGGCGGTGATGAATGCCGCCACGGTGTCGGAGATCACGGACTGCATCAACGGATGCGCGTCTTGTTGATCAACGTAGTTGAAGCAATCGGCGAACCGGCGGCGACCGGACGGGCGCAAAGAGCCTGCTTGGCTGCGTGGGTCTTCTTTAGCCCGGCGGGTGCGTCTATAGACCCGCCGGGCTTGCTGCGGCACTGGGTGGCCCGGGCTTGTCGGTGGCGGCCACGCGTTGGCGCCGTGGTCATAACGCTAGCTACTCGCCGCCATTGACAGGCCTTCGGTACGAATCTGCATGTCATGCAAACTTGCATGCCATTATGCGTTGCTTGACGTGCAAGCAGGGGGTTACGGTGGTATGGCATCCGCCGCCGAGGTGGCCCGCCTGTCGGGCGGGTCGAGAATCAGGATCGCTGATGGCCAGCTCACGCGCCGCTACTGTCGAAAGTTCCGTCGTTTGTCCCGGGCGGGATGACACGGTGATGCGGCTGCCGCTGCCGCCGGAGCTCCTGCAGCGCGGCTACTGCCCGTTTGACCCGCCGGAGGCGCTTGATCGGATGCGAGCGCAGTCGACGGTGAGCCCGGTGGCCCTGCTCGATGGCCGCACCACTTGGGTGGTCACTGACTTCGAGCAGGCGCGGGCAGTGTTGTCGGATCGGCGATTTAGCTCTGACCGGTTCCGCCACGGGTCACTGTTTAGTGACGTGTCCGACGAGGTACGCAAGCAGCTGCTCGATGAACGCGGGCGTGCCGGCTCGTTCATCTCTATGGATCCCCCGGAGCACAGCCGCTACCGCAAGCTGCTAACTGCCACCTTCACTGTGCGGCGGATGCGCCAGCTCACGCCGCGCATCTTCGACATCGTTACCGAACACATCGACGCGATGCTCGCCGCCGGCACCTCGGCCGACTTGGTGGCAGCATTCGCGCTGCCGGTTCCGTCGCTGGTGATCTGTGAGCTGCTCGGCGTGCCCTACGCCGAGCGCCGCGAGTTCCAACAACGTAGCGCGGTGATGCTGCGCCTAGAAACGCCGATCGAGGATTTCCTCCGTGTCCGCGAAGAGATGCGGCAGTTCATGCGGCGCCTGGTCGCCCACAAACGCGACCAGCCCGCCGATGACCTGCTTTCCGAGCTTGCCCACAGCGACGCCGATGCCGCGCTGACCGACGATGAGCTGGTCAACATCGCCAACTTGCTGCTCATCGCCGGGCACGAGACGACCGCGAATATGTTCGCCCTGGGCATTTTTGCGCTGCTGGAGCACCCCGACCAGCTTGACACCTTGCGGGCAGACCCCTCGCTGATCGACGGCGCGGTCGAAGAACTCTTGCGCTACCTGTCGATTGTGCACATCGGTCTTACCCGCGTGGCGCTCGAGCCGGTGACGTTGGGAGGGCACGAGATCCCGGCCGGCGCCACAGTCCTGATCTCCGTGCCCGAGGCCAACCGCGATCCTGAGCACTGGAACGATCCTGGGCGCCTCGACGTCACCCGAACACGCAAGCCGCATCTAGCTTTTGGCCACGGCGTGCACCAGTGCCTGGGCCAACAGCTCGCCCGAGTGGAAATGACCGTCGGTTTCACCGAGCTGCTACACCGACTGCCCGGCCTGCGCCTGGCGATTCCAGCGAAGGACGTC
>DASQVU010000402.1:0-8905 GCA_035640615.1 Pseudonocardiaceae bacterium | reverse complement strand
CGAGGAACTGGAGTCCGGCGGTTATGAGCGCTTCACTCGCCGGTCAGAGCCCACGGTGGTGTAATCGTGACTGCATTAGCCGCTGACCCATTTACTGCTAGTGAGCAGGAGAAGATCCGCGCCGATTTCCCCATCCTGTCGCGGACGGTGCGGGACGGTCGGCCGCTGGTCTACCTGGACTCCGGGGCCACCTCGCAGCGGCCGCGGCAGGTGCTCGATGCCGAGCGCGCCTTCCTCGAACAGCACAACGCGGCGGTGCACCGCGGCGCGCACCAGCTCGCCGAGGAGGCCACCGACGCTTATGAGTCCGCACGCGCCAGGATCGCCACGTTCGTCGGCGCCCAGCCCGACGAGGTGGTCTTCACCAAGAATGCCACCGAAGGGATCAACCTGGTCGCCTACGCGTTGAGCAACAGCGCGTTTGTCGGCGAGGCTGCGAAGCGCTTCGTCCTAGGCCCGGGCGACGAGGTCGTGGTGACCGAGATGGAGCACCACGCCAACCTGGTGCCCTGGCAGGAACTGTGCCGGCGCACCGGTGCGACCCTGCGCTGGTACCAGGTGACCGACGACGGCCGGTTGGACTTGGATTCGCTGGAGTTGTCCGAGCGCACCAAGGTCGTCGCCTTCACTCACCAGTCCAACGTGATGGGCACCGTGCCCCCCGTTGCCGAGCTGGTCCGCCGAGCCCACGCGGTCACGGCGCTGACCATGCTGGATGCGTGCCAGTCGGTGCCGCACACACCGGTCGATTTCGCTGCACTGGGCGTCGACTTCGCGGTCTTTTCCGGGCACAAGATGCTGGGACCGTCCGGGGTCGGCGTGCTCTACGGCCGCCGCGAACTGCTCGAGGCGCTGCCCCCATTCCTCACCGGTGGATCGATGATCGAACTGGTGAAGATGGAAAGCTCCACCTATGCCCCGCCACCGCAGCGGTTCGAGGCCGGTGTGCCGATGACCTCGCAAGCGGTGGGGCTGGGCGCGGCGGTCGACTACCTGTCCGGAGTGGGCATGGACCGCGTCGCCGCCCACGAGCGAGTACTCACCGAACGGACCCTGGCTGGCCTGTCTGAGATCGACGGCGTGCGGATCATTGGCCCGACCAGCACCGTAGACCGGGGTGGTGCGGTGTCCTTCGTGCTCGACGACGTGCACGCACACGATGCCGGGCAGGTCCTCGATGATCTGGGCATCGCTGTCCGGGTCGGGCACCACTGTGCCTGGCCGCTGCACCGCCGCTTCGGTATCGCGGCGACCGTGCGGGCCACCTTCGCGCTGTACAACACGCCCGCCGAGGTCGACGCGCTGCTGGACGGCGTGCACGAGGTCCGCCGTTTCTTCCGGGTGCCGGCATGAAACTCGAGCAGATGTACCAGGAGATCATCCTGGACCACTACCGCAATCCGCACCACAGCGGCCTCCGGGAGCCCTTCGATGCGGAGTCCTACCAGATCAACCCCACCTGCGGCGACGAGGTGACGCTGCGGGTTGCGTTAGACGGAGACCGCGTGACCGATGTGTCCTACGACGCGATCGGTTGCTCGATCAGCCAGGCAGCAACATCGGTGCTCACCGATCTGGTCATCGGCCGCACGGTGGACGAGTCGAAGTCCACGATGGACGCCTTTGTGGAAATGGTGCAGAGTCGAGGTCAGGTAGAACCTGACGAAGAGGTGCTGCAAGACGCAGTCGCCTTCGCCGGCGTATCGCGTTACCCGGCCCGGGTCAAGTGCGCCCTGCTGGCCTGGATGGCGTTCAAGGACGCGGTCGGCCGGGCCGCCACAGTGCAAGGCAACGGAGCGCGGCGAGCGGAGGCACAATGAGCTCGAAGGACGAGACTGACGTAGTGCGCGGTGCGGCGGGTATGCCTGACCCAGCCCCCGGTCCGGACGGTGACTTAGCCGCCGTCGAGGACGTCGAGGAAGCCATGCGCGATGTCGTCGATCCGGAGTTGGGTATCAACGTGGTCGACCTGGGATTGGTCTACGACATCCGGGTCGACGAGGGCAACCTCGCCACCATCGACATGACGCTGACGTCGGCGGCCTGCCCGTTGACCGATGTCATCGAGGACCAAACCCGCGCAGCGCTGGTCGGTGGCCCCGATGGCGGGCTGGTCAACGACGTCCGGATCAACTGGGTCTGGATGCCACCGTGGGGTCCGGACAAGATCACCGAGGACGGTCGCGAACAACTGCGAGCTCTCGGCTTCACGGTCTAGACCTTGGCAATACCGCCGTCGATTCACGCGGTGTTGGGCAGGGTTAGTTGAGCTACGCCGTGGATGATATCGCCGACGCAGACTGTGCCGGCGCACCGGCCGTCGGAGTCCAGCACGACAATGTCGTCGTACCTGCGGTACGCCACGCTGCTGCGCACCAGCTCCAACGCGGCCAGCGCGCTGGAGCCCGCATCGAGGACTCGCGGCTCGTCACCAAGCCGGGCGGCTTCCCGCCGCGCGTAAAGGGCGTGCCCGTACGCACCGCTGACGGCGAGCAGGAACCGGTTGCGGTCCAGCGTGCAGCGCGGTCTGCCATCGGCATCAACCAGCACAACCCCGCTGATCGCCGGCCGATCGCTGAGGATTCTGCGGACCTGTTCCCCGGTGGCCGACAGTGGCAAGGCGACCGCAGGATGCATGAAGTCGGCGATCTGTGTCCCGGGCAGGCGCCGAGCAGGAGCTAGCGAGATCGGCGCTTTTGACTCGACGATGCCAGAGACCGGCAGGCACGTCGTAGGGCGGCGGCTGGGTGGCCCCAACAGATTCCCCTGGGCGATCCCTACCCCAGACTGGCGTAGGGCAGCCACCTGTTCCGGGCGTTCCAGCCCTTCGCCAACCAGCTGTGCGCCGAGGCGGGCAGCCAGCTGTACGAGCGCTTCGAGCACGGCCATACAGCCGCTGTCGTGCGGCAGCCCCGCGACTACCTCGCGGTCTACCTTGATCAGATCCGGCTGGACATTCGCGATCACGGTCAGCGGGAAGTTGCCCGCGCCGACGCCGTCCAGCGCGATGCGGTACCCAACGCCACGGAGCTGTTGCAGCCCGGCGAGAAACACCTCGGCCTGGAACGTGGCGTGCGCCGGGTTGATCTCCAGCACGGTATGGCAAGCCTGGCGTCCGGTCTCATCCAGGACGCGGTGCAGCGGGGTGAGCGTGTGCGCCGCGGCCGCCACGGTGTCGGCCATCAGGTTGAGGTGCAACGGCAGCAACGTCTCGTGCTCCGATGAGCACTGCGCGGCGGCCACCGCCAGGGTGACATCAAAGTGTTCGAGTTCGGCAGCGCGGGCGGCCGACCATAACAGCGACTGCACGTCACCGTGCATCGGCCGGGCCAGCATCTCCATCGCCACGACGCCACCGGTATGCAGATTGACCAGTGGCTGGAACGCGAACCGAATGTCCACCGGTAACTTGGGCACTCGCTGATAGTGCCTTGCGCTAGGAGAACCGGGCAAACAGGACTGCGCGTATTCATGGGGTGTTCACCATGTTGTCGACTGCCGCCTGGTAGCGATTTCGAACCACCAAGGCCGGTAGCGAGCTCACGATCATCGGCAGGAATTCCGGTCGATACCGAACCGCGGCCGCCCGGCATCCGAACGTTGATGGTAGGCCCCGCTCAATGCCGGCCGAGCCAGTGACGATGGAGGGCATCGATGTACCAGTTCACATGCGGTCACCAGGAGTGCTTCAGCCAGTACATCGCATCCAACAAGGACGCCCTCATGCAGCAGGTGGCAGATCACCTCAAAGAGGCGCACAACGTCGACAATGCCACCCAGACGTTGATGAGTTACCTCGAAGCGACGTGCGTGACGACCAAGTGACCTAATCTTTGAGGACGGCGAGGATCTGCTGGCCGTACTTGGCGAGTTTGCTTTCGCCGATACCGTTTACCGCGCCTAGTTGCGCCAAGTCTGCGGGTGATTCGGCGGCAATCTGGCGCAGGGTTGTGTCATGGAAAATCACGTAGGCGGGTACGCCCTGCTCCTTCGCGGCGGCGGCCCGCCACGCGCGGAGGCGTTCGAATACCTGCACCGCTTCACCGGGCAGATCTAGCGGCGCAGCGTGGCGAGGTTTGGCAGTTTTCGCCATCCGGGCTAGCCGTGTCGGCTCCCGACGCAGCAAGACGCGTCGTTGCCCGCGCAACACCGCACCGCTGGCGCTGGTGAGCGCCAAGGTGCCGTAGTCACCCTCGACTGCGAGCAGGCCCTGGGCCAGTAGCTGGCGCACTACCCCGCGCCACTCGCCTTCGCCCAGCTCGAGGCCAATCCCGAACACGGTTAACGAGTCGTGGCCGAATTGGGCGATCTTCGGTGTCCGCTTACCGAGCAGGACGTCGATCAGGTGCCCGGCGCCGAAGCGCTGGCGACGCTCGCGATCGAGGCGGAACACCGTGGACAGGAGCTTTTGCGCCGCGACCGTGCCGTCCCACGATTCCGGCGGCGATAGGCACGTGTCGCAGTTGCCGCACGCACCGGCCTGCTCGCCGAAGTAGGCCAGCATCTGCGCGCGGCGGCATTCGACCGTCTCGCACAGCGCCAGCATCGCGTTGAGATGGGTAGCCAAGCGGCGGCGATGCGCGTCATCGCCTTCCGAGCTGTCGATCAGCTTGCGTTGCTGCACGACGTCTGCCAACCCGTAGGCCATCCACGCCGTGGAAGGCAGACCGTCCCGGCCCGCCCGGCCGGTTTCCTGGTAATAGCCCTCGACCGACTTGGGTAAGTCCAGGTGCGCAACGAAGCGGACGTCGGGTTTGTCGATTCCCATCCCGAACGCAATGGTGGCGACCATGACCAAGCCGTCCTCACGGAGAAAGCGTGCCTGGTTGGCCGCACGCGTCCCTGCGTCGAGTCCTGCGTGGTACGGCAATGCCTCGATCCCGTTGCCGATCAGGAAGTGTGCGGTCTTGTCCACCGATGCCCGCGTCAGGCAATACACAATGCCGGCGTCCTCGGAGTGCTCCGTGCGCAAAAATTCCAGGAGCTGCTGCTTCGGTTCAGCCTTTGACACGATGCGGTACTGAATGTTCGGGCGGTCGAAGCTGGCCACGAAATGGCGGGCATCACCCAGGTTCAGCCGGGCCGCGATCTCGGCGTGCGTGGCCTTGGTGGCGGTCGCGGTCAGCGCGATGCGCGGCACGGTCGGCCAGCGCTGGTGCAGCGTGGACAGGGCCAGATAGTCGGGGCGGAAGTCGTGGCCCCACTGGGACACGCAGTGCGCCTCGTCGATGGCGAATAACGAGACCCTGCCGCGGTCCAGCAGGTTGCCGGTCGACTCGACGGCCAGCCGTTCCGGAGCGAGGTACAGCAGATCCAGTTGACCCGCCAAGAAAGCAGCCTCGACCTGGCGGCGTCGGGAGGGATCTTGTGTGGAGTTGAGGAAGCCGGCCCGCACGCCGACAGCCTGCAGTGCGGCGACTTGGTCAGCCATCAGGGCGATCAGCGGCGAGATGACGACACCGACCCCCGGGCGCACCAGCGCCGGAATCTGGTAGCACAGCGACTTGCCGCCGCCGGTCGGCATGAGCACCAGCGCATCGCCGCCGGCGATGACGTGATCGATGATCTCCCGCTGGGCGCCCCGGAACGAGTCGTAGCCAAACACTCGACGCAGCACCTGCAGTGCATCGCCGGCTGCAAAACCAGTTGCGCTGACCGCCATTTCGGCGATCCTAT
The DNA here is from genome assembly GCA_035640615.1 of Pseudonocardiaceae bacterium. GTDB lineage: Bacteria > Actinomycetota > Actinomycetes > Mycobacteriales > Pseudonocardiaceae. The sequence continues at coordinate 3,229 of DASQVU010000402.1, read as the reverse complement.
GACCGGCGCCAGTTACGACAGCACCGGTCGTGCTCCAGCCCTGCACCAATATGCGTAACGGATGGTGAGCGCGTTCGGACTACACCCACAAGCGGGCGGCTCCGCGATGCCCTGAAGTCTCATCGCAACGCGTAGGCAGGAGATTGCGATGGCACCGGAATCCCGTGACCACGCGGTGGTCTTGGGCGCGAGCATGGCCGGATTGCTGGCCGCTCGGGTGCTCGCTGATGCCTACCGCGAGGTGACGGTAATCGACCGGGACGCCATGCCCAGGATCGGGGCACACCGCCGTGGGGTCCCACACGGACGCCACCATCATGCGTTGCTGCCGCGCGGCCGCGCGGTGCTTGAAGAGCTGTTCCCTGGCTTCACCACGCAGGCGATGCGAGCCGGCGCTGGCCTTGGAGATGTCCTGCAGAACTGTCGCTACCTGCTGTCCGGGCGGCGGCTGCAGCAGGCCAAGGGGGGCGTGCTCGGCTTGATCGCGAGCCGGCCGTTGCTGGAGGGCCTAGTGCGCGCCCGGGTGCAAGCGTTACCCGGGGTGAGTTTCCTGGAACGCACCGACGTCGCGAACCTGGTCACCAGGGCGGGGCGCCGGATCACCGGTGTGCTCGTGCGTGACCAGGCAGGGGACCGCGTACAGCTGGCCGCCGATCTTGTGGTGGACGCGACTGGCCGCGGCTCACGGACACCGGTCTGGCTGGCAGAGTGGGGCTACCAGCCACCAGCCGAGGAACGGATACCGCTCAAGCTGGGCTCGGCCACCCGGACTTACCGGCTGCGCCACGGCGCTCTCGGCTCGGACGCGATGATCCTCATCAGCGCTACAGCCGACAACCCGCGGATCGGTGTGCTGGGCATGCTTGAGGGCGGCCGGCACATGCTCACCCTCGCCGGAATCCTGGGTGATCATCCACCGACCGACCCGATCGGCTTCGAGACCTTCGCGGCCAGCTTGCCTTTCCCGGACATCTCCGACGCGCTCGCTGGAGCGGAGCCCTTGGACAGCCCGGTGGCGTTCCGGTTCCCGGCCGCGGTACGGCGCCGATACGAGTATCTGCGCCAGTTCCCGGACGGCCTGCTGGTACTTGGTGACTCGGTGTGCTCGTTCAATCCAGTCTACGGGCAGGGCATGGCCGTGGCCGCTGATCATGCGCTGGTGCTACGGCGACTACTGGCCCGCCATCTCAACCCTGCACCAAGCCAATTCTTCCGGGCTATCGCAAAGACTATTAATCCACCATGGGACCTTGCCCTGGCGGCCGACCTGGCCATACCCGAGTTACCCGGAAACCGCACTCGCAAGATCCGGCTAACTAATGCCTACCTGTCCCAGCTGCTCGCCGCGGCCAGCGCTGACCCGGCACTGAGCATTGCCTTTATCCGGGTGATGGGATTGGTCGATGGTCCGGCAGCCTTGCTGCGGCCGGACCGGGCGCTGCGCGTGTGGTGGATTACCCGAGGCAAAGCCGCCGCGGTCCCCGAAAAAATTGGTTTGAACGGCAATCGATACGCTGTTGCTCAGCGGGAGGTATCGCCATGGCACTCAGTCTGAACTTTACCGCTCCGCTCAAGCAGGATACGGAGACTCAGCAACGCGTACAGCAACTGGCGGATGTCTTTGCCGACAAGATCCAGCCGCAGATTGATGCCGCGCTGGCGAAATCGGAGTTGGTTCATTTCGCGCGCATCCTGGTGGTGGACAACAAGTACATTCAAGTTCTGACCGAGTTCGACGGTGATCCGATGTGCTACACAGAATTCTTCCGCGCGGAGTTGCCGTTCGTATTTGAGCACATCTTCTCCTTGGTGGAAGGTGCGCCACCGTGGGAGGAGATTAACAACCCCAACGACTTTTACGAGTACACTCATTCGCTCAATCTCAAAGCGTTGGGCGAATCGCCGGATTCCGGCTACGACCACGGCTACCTGTTTTCTGCGTTTGGTGACGCGACGGTCCGCGAGATCAAGCAGAAATTGTCGTGACCACCAGCAGGTGAGGTACCACGATGAAAGTCGACTTGGCTGCAGTGCAGGCGCTGGCCACCGGCCCGTACCGGCGCCTCACTTGCCGCCATTTGATCTTTCGTTTCGGTGGCAGTGCGGGTGCCCGCACCTTTTTCCGGGAGCTGGTGCCGCGGATCACGATGGCCGGTGTGGATCCTGATGCCCAACCGGATCCGCTGCTTAACGTTGGGGTCACCTATAACGGGCTCAATGCGCTGGGAATTGATTCAGCGCTGTTGGCGACGTTCGACGCGGTGTTCAAACGCGGGCCACGTGCCGTCAAGATGGCGTTGGGCGACGTCCCGGGTAGCCGTAGCGACCCGGCGAGCTGGTGGGAGGGTCAGTTCGCCACCGAAGACGTGCACTGCATCGTGCACGTGCACGCTCAATCAGACAACGCCGCTGCGGACGGGGTACAGGCAGTGCGTGCGCTGGCCGGCACCAACGGGATCACCGAGCTCATCCCGCGCCGGGACGGCACGATCCTGCAGGGCCGCTGGTTCATTCCACGGAAAATGCATTTTGGGTACATGGACGGCATTTCCCAGCCCGACATCTACTGGGACGATGACACTCCACATTCACCGGCGCAGATCGATTTCCGGCACTTCTTGCTGGGCTACTCGACCAACGAATACCCATCAGCTCCAGCCAGCGGCCCGGCCGCCGATTTCGCGCGCAACGGCACATACGTGCTCTTCCGGTGGATCTACCAGGATGTCGCGGCGTTCAACCGGTTCTTGAGCACCGGCGGACCGCAGCTGTTCCCGCAGCTATCCGGCCCTGACGCCGAAGAGCTACTCGCCGCCAAGATGATGGGCCGCTGGCGCGATGGAACGCCACTCGTGCTGTCTCCTGACCGCCCGGACCCGCAGCTGGCGAGAAGCAATGACTTCGGTTACATGACGCACGATCCGGACGGCCTGCGCTGCCCGTTTTCCGCTCATATCCGGATCGTGAACCCGCGGGACACCCCGCTGGACCCGATTGTGGTCGACGGGGTACCCCGGGTTCTTCGATGCGGCATGCCCTATGGGCCACCACTGGAGACGACCACGGACGACGGTGTCGACCGGGGACTGACCGGTATGTTCTTGTGCGCAGATCTCCGTAAGGTGGTCTACTCGCTGGCCAGCTGGGTCATGCAAAACAACTTCAGCCCCGTGTATAACGCCAACCGCCGGGTGCAGGACCCCTTGTTCGGCAACCGGGCCATGCCCGG
>DASQVU010000401.1:0-5841 GCA_035640615.1 Pseudonocardiaceae bacterium | reverse complement strand
TACCCATCGTCATAATCATACAACTATCCGATTTCCTCAGCTGGGGATGCCGCGACTGATCGAGCGGCCTCGACACCCTTATCCAGCAGGACCCTGAACCCGTTCTCGTCGAGCACTGGAACCTTGAGCGCCACAGCTTTGTCGTACTTGGATCCCGGCTCCTGCCCGACGACGACGAATGCGGTCTTCTTCGATACCGACCCGGCCGCCCGACCACCTCGTCGGGTGATCGCCTCGGTGGCCTCGTCCCGGGAGAACCCTTCCAGCGAACCAGTGACCACGATCGACAGCCCTTCCAGATGGCGCACCACCGAGTCATCGACCGGCTCGGCCAGCCGTACCCCCGCGGCGCGCCACTTGGCCACCACCTCGCGGTGCCAATCCACGGTGAACCATTCGTGCACCGCTGCGGCGATCGTCGGGCCGACGCCGTCGACCGCGGCCAGCGCCTGCTCGTCCGCCGCCTCGATAGCGTCCAAGCTGCGGAACTCCCGAGCCAGCGCCTGCGCCGCGGTGGGCCCAACGTGCCGGATCGACAGCGCCACCAGCACGCGCCACAACGGACGATCCTTCGCGGCCGCCAGGTTGGACAGCAGCTTGCGCCCGTTGGCAGAGAGTTCTCCTGCCTTGGTGCGGAATAGATCGACTGCCAGCAGCTTGCGCTCGTCGAGCGCGAACAGGTCTCCCTCGTCCTGCACCACACCGGCGGCCAGCAGCGCGACGGCGGCCTCATACCCGAGCATCTCGATGTCGAACGCACCACGCCCGGCCATGTGGAAGATCCGCTCCCGGAGCTGGGCGGGGCAGGAGCGGGCGTTCGGGCAGCGGATATCGACGTCCGCTTCCCGCTCATGACGCAGTGGTGTGCCGCATTCAGGGCACGTGGTGGGCATGACGAACTCGCGCTCGTCGCCGGTACGGAGATTTACCACTGGACCGAGGACCTCGGGGATGACGTCGCCGGCCTTGCGGATTGTCACGGTATCGCCGATCAACACGCCCTTGCGGCGTACCTCATCGGCGTTGTGCAGCGTCGCCAGGGACACCGTGGACCCGGCAACGGTCACCGGTTCCATGAACGCGAACGGGGTGACCCGCCCGGTGCGCCCGACGTTGACCCGGATGTCCAGCAGCTTGGTGGTGGCCTCCTCCGGGGGGTATTTGTAGGCGATCGCCCAGCGCGGCGCCCGGGAGGTCGAGCCCAGCCGCCGTTGCGCCGACACCTCGTCGATCTTCACGACGACGCCGTCGATCTCATGCTCCACATCGTGGCGATGCTCGCCCCAGTAGGCGATGTGCGCGAGCAGCTCGTCAATCGTGGACAGCAACCTGGTGCGCTCGGAGACCGGCAGTCCCCACGCCCCCAGCGCCTGGTAGGCCTCCGATTGTCGGGCCGGTTCGAACCCGCGCCGGCGACCCAGCCCATGACAGAGCATCCGAAGTGGGCGGCTCGCGGTGACCCGTGGATCCTTCTGCCGCAACGAGCCGGCCGCGGAATTGCGGGGATTGGCGAAGGCCGGCTTGCCCGCCTCGACGAGGGCAGCGTTGAGGTCCGCGAAGTCGGCGAGCCGGAAGAACACCTCACCCCGCACTTCGAGCAACTCCGGTACCGGGTAGTCGGCGCTGGGATGCAGCCGCTCGGGGATGTCGCGCACGGTGCGCAGGTTGAGCGTGACATCCTCGCCAGTGCGCCCGTCGCCGCGGGTCAGGCCCCTGACCAAGCGCCCGTTCTGGTAGAGCAGGTTCACCGCCAGCCCGTCGATCTTCAGCTCGGCCAGGTAGTGCACCTCGGCACCCACCTCGCGGGTGACCCGCTCCACCCAGGCGCGCAGCGTGTCGGTGTCAAAGGCGTTGTCCAGGCTGAGCATCCGCTCAAGGTGGTCGTGCGCGGCGAACTCGGTGCTGAAGCCGCCACCGACGACCTGCGTCGGGGAGTCTGGTGTCACCAGCCCCGGCCAACGTTGCTCTAGCTCCTGAAGCCGCCGAAACAGCCGGTCGAACTCGGCGTCCGAGACAGTGGGAGCATCGAGCACGTAATACCGGAACTGATGGCCGCGCACAGTGTCGACGAGCACGCCGTATTCGGCCCGCACCTCCTCGGGTGGCTCGTTGTCGATGCTGGTCTCTGCTCCGGTGCTCACGCCAGGGAGATTAGCTCCGGACCCCGACAGCCTGCCGACTGGCGACGTAACGCGATCACAGGTTGAGTTGCCAATCCATCGCGCGCCGGTACGGGCGGAACCCCATTGCCTGGTTGATCGCCACCATGTACCGGTTGGAATCGGCATTGCAGGTGTCGACGAGGCGCAGTTCGGGGCGCTCACGGCGGGCCAGCTCCAGATTGGCCACCTTGATCAGCGTGCCCAGCCGGTGACCGCGGTGCTCCGCCGCGACGATGGTGTCGCCCTGCCAGGCAAACCAGGGAGAGGTGCTGTCACCGCCGATGTGGGTGAAAGCGACCAGGCGCCCGGTGCGGTCCTGCGCCGCGGTGGTGACGTTGTGCTGGCCGCGGGCGAGCCAGCAGGCGTCCCGGGCCTGGATCCGCGCTGCGTCATAGACCTCCTCCTCCCACTGAAGGTCTCCCAGCGGCGCGTCGGTGGACATCCGGGCCGTGAGGTAGGCCATGTCATCCAGCCACTGCAGCGGCGTGGCGCCCACCCATTGGACCAGCGCGTAGTCGCCAGAGTGAGCCCGTGCCTGGGCGTCAAGCCGGCTAAGCAGATCCGGATCTACCGCGTCGACGTCAAGCCGCCGCCGGGTCTGCACCAACGCCGGGAGCGCGCCGGATGCGGCGGCAAATTGCCCAGCGGGATCGGGCGTGGCTGGGTCCAGCGGGTGCGTCACCCAGGAGACCAGTCGGGTCCTGCCCCGGCGGGTGGCCTCGACGCGCAGGTGCGCGAGCAAGGCCCGACCGATGCCGCGTCGCCGGTGCTCGGGGTCCACCAGGATGCCGCCGTGCGCGTTGCGCAGGTTGTCCAGCATCGGCAGGTCAAGCATGCAGGCGCCCACCGTGGAGTCGCTCACCCGAGCTAGCCACACGGCCCGCTGCTGACCGGGCCAGGGATACCGGAAGCTGCCCAGCTCGTAGACCCAGCAAGGCGGCGGATCACCGGGTTGGTCCGCGGCCGTCACCGCGCAGCACAACTCGTACCACTGCCGGATGGCATCCTCATCCGATGGCTCGATCCGGGAGAGAGATAACCCGCTGAGGCTGGTGGTGGTCATACCCGCTATCCCGCCATGATTGCGGAGCTTCGCGCCACCGGATTTCTGGCTCAGCCAGACCAGGAGTCGGGCGGATCGGTGAACGCCTGTCCCAGTTCCCGGGCCAGGGTCAGCGCGCGCCGGGCCCAGGCCGTAGTGGCACCGGCCAGGCCGCAGGACGGGGTCGGCACGCACCGCTGCGCCAGTAGGTCCCGACCGAACCCCAGCCGCTCCACCAGATCCAATGCGGGTTGGGCCACGGCCTGCAGGCTGGGTGGCGCGGCGGGGGGCAGCGCCGGCACCAGACCGAGCAACACCAGTGCCCCCGTGTCCCAGGCCTCGCCGAGGGCGTCGATGGTGGAGCGGGGCGCACCCGCCAGCAGTTCGGCGTCAACGGCCAGCGCATCGGCTCCCGCCCGGCGCAGCAGCGCCAGCGGCGGCCGAGGTGCGCAACAATGCACGATGCGCGGCTTCGGCAGTGCGTCGAGCACGCCACGCAGCACTTCGACCGCGTCACCGTCGGGCACGGCAGGCACCGTGCCGTAGCCGGACGGGGTGGGCACGCCGCCGGCGAGCACCGCAGGCAGGCTCGGCTCGTCCAGCTGCACCACGGCGGGAGTCCCGAGCCGGCGGGATACCTCTACAGCGTGCGCCCGCAGCCCTTCGGCCAGCGACACGGCAAACTCCCGCAACGCGCCGATGTCGGTGAGCACCTTGTGCCCGGTGCGCAGCTCGATTGCGGCGGTCAGCGTCCAGGGCCCGGCAGCCTGCACCTTGATCGCCGCGGGCTGGGTTCCGGCAGAGTCCACCGCTTCATCGAGCATGTCGAGGTCGGTGCGCAGCAGGTCGACGGCCCGGCGGTGGTCCCGGCCGGGCCGCGCGGTGACCCGGTATCCGGAGGGCACCAGCTCGACCGCGAGATCGACGAGGAGCGCCGCGGTGCGGCCGATCAGGTCGGCACCGGCGCCCCGATCGGGCAGCTCGGGGAGGTGCGGCAGCTGGGGTAGCTCGCCGACGACGGTACGCGCTGCTTCTCGCGCATCGGTGCCCGGCATCGAGCCGATTGCGGTCGCGGTGCCCGGAGGCCAGGGTGGTAGATCGCTCACCAGGGATGTCTATCAGGAGTCCTCGCCATTACGTGGTGAGCGTTAGCGACTTAGGTGCGATTACTGATTGTTTGCATGCTGACCACTGGGCACCGTGGAGGAGGCATCTTGCGACCTGTGAACCAGGTCCACGTCCATGTAGGAGGCATCGATGTCTGAGACACGCAGTGATGTTGTCCAGGTCGACGGTCAGCACGTTGAGCTGCTGCCCGCCCGCACCGTCTTGTCGACCTTGGCCCGAGCTGATGAGAGCTACGGCAATGAGGACGCGGGCGCGCTCGACTCGCTTCTCGGCCGGCTTCCTTCACTGGACAACGCCACCTCCGGTGGCGAGCCCGGTGTGAGCGGCGCCGCCGGCGGCGCGACGAGAGGTATCTAGAGCCGCTGCCTGACTATCGGGTACCGGTGATCGTGGCGCTGCCCAGAACGATGTCACCGGCGCTGTCGGAACGGTAGAGTGCCACGGCCTGACCGGGGGCTACGCCGCGCAGCGGCTGCCTCAACTGCACCAGCAGGCCGCCGTCGAGGACCTCCGCGACGGCGGCGGCGCACCCGCCGTGCGCACGGACCTGCGCGACGCACTCGATGGGGCCATCGGGGGCACCGCCGGCCCACACCGGGCGCGCGGCCTCGATGATGCTGACGTCCAGGTGCTGCGCGGGTCCCACCCGTACGGTGCCCGTGGCGGGCTCCAGCCCGATGACGAAGCGCGGCCGGCCATCGGCCGCGGGACGGTGCAATCCGAGCCCACGGCGCTGCCCGACGGTGAAACCATGGACCCCTTGGTGGCTGCCGAGAACCTCACCGGTCTGCTCATCGACCAGCTCACCAGGCCGGGATCCGAGCCGGCTGGCGAGAAAGCCCCGAGTGTCACCGGAAGGGATGAAGCAGATGTCGTGGCTGTCCGGCTTGTCCGCGACCGCCAGGCCCCGGCGGGCCGCCTCAGCCCGGATACCGGCTTTCGGGGTGTCGCCGACCGGAAACAGGGCGTGGGCCAGCTGGTCGGTGGTGAGGCTGGCCAGCACGTAGGACTGGTCCTTGCTGACGTCCACGGCGCGGCGCAGCACACCGCCGGCCAGGCGGGCGTAGTGACCGGTGCAGACCGCGTCGAAGCCGAGCGCGACGGCCCGGTCCAGCAGCGCGGTGAACTTGATCTTCTCGTTGCACCGTAGACACGGGTTGGGGGTGCGCCCGGCGGCATACTCCGCGACGAAGTCATCTACCACGTCGGCGCTGAACTGCTCCGCGAAGTCCCACACGTAGAACGGGATGTCAATGATGTCGGCGACCCGGCGCGCGTCGGCGGCATCCTCCTTGCTGCAACACCCACGGGCGCCGGTGCGCAACGTGCCGGGCTGGGCCGACAGCGCCAGGTGCACGCCCACCACGTCGTGCCCAGCGTCCACCGCGCGGGCGGCGGCGACCGAGGAGTCCACCCCGCCGCTCATCGCTGCCAGGACCCTCACAGCACCCTCGCCCGCCTGGTTGCCGCGCTGCGGGACCGGGCGACCACCGGTTCGATGGCGTCGAG
>DASQVU010000400.1:0-10635 GCA_035640615.1 Pseudonocardiaceae bacterium | reverse complement strand
TGGGCGACGTCGTGGGTGAGGACCACCCGGGAGCCGCTGCCCAGGCGGGACAGCACGGTGAGCAGCACGCCGCGCTCCAGGGACTGCGCCTCGTCGACGATCACGAAGGCGTCGTGCAGGGACCGCCCCCGGATGTGGGTCAGCGGCATCACCTCGAGCATCCCACGATCGATCACCTCGTCGATCACATTCGGTGAGGCGATCGCACCCAGCGTGTCGAACACTGCCTGCGCCCAGGGCTGCATCTTCTCGTTCTCGCTGCCAGGGAGGTAGCCCAGTTCCTGGCCGCCCACGGCGTACAGCGGGCGGAAGACGATGACCCGGCGGTGCGCGCCGCGCTCCATCACGGCCTCCAGGCCCGCGCACAGCGCGAGCGCCGACTTGCCGGTGCCTGCCCGGCCACCAAGGGAGACGATGCCGATATCGGGGTCGAGCAGTAGGTCCAGCGCGATGCGCTGCTCCGCCGAACGGCCGCGCAGGCCGAACGCCTCCCGGTCCCCGCGGACCAGCCGAACCCGCTTGTCCGCAGTGATCCGGCCCAGCGCTGTTGCCGTCCCGGCGAGGAGGCGCAAACCGGTATTGCACGGCAGGCTGGCGGCTTCCGGGTGCTCGCCGAGATCGGCAGTGCCTTCCCGGTAGAGCTCGTCGAGCACCGAAGGCGGGACCTCGAAATCGGTCATCCCGGTCCACCCCGAGGGCACCACGTCTTGGGCGCGGTACTCGTCCGCGGCCAGTCCGACCGCACCCGCCTTGACCCGCAGCGGCATGTCCTTGGTGACCAGGGTGACATTGCGGCCATCGGCAACCAGATTCAGCGCGCAGGCCAGGATGCGGGAGTCATTGCTGTCGGTGCGGAACCCGGACGGCAGCACGGCCGGATCACAGTGATTAAGCTCGACCCGCAGGGTGCCGCCCAGCTCGCCGATCGGAACTGGCGCGTCCAGGCGGCGGTATGTCCGCCGCAGATCGTCCAATAACCGTAGCGCTTCCCGGGCGAACCAGCCGAGTTCGGAGTGATGCCGCTTGCCTTCCAGTTCCCCGATGACCACTAGTGGCAACACCACTTCATGCTCGTCGAATCGGGTGAGTGCCCAGGGGTCGGACAGCAGGACCGAGGTGTCCAGCACGTAAGTGCGGATGCCGGGGGCGGTGGAGTGTGGCGAACGAGAGGCGATCACGGCAGCTCCCTGGCGTGCGCGGCACCCACGCCCGCGTGTCGGTGGGCCGGCCGGCCTCTGGTTGGTCCCTTCCGCTGCGCCCGGTGGGGCTCAGCGGGATCGACCACGAGGGCCGGGTGCCGACCCTCCCGTGCTTGCCGTGAGCGGTCGAACCGCCCGATCGACATCAGCCACGACCAGGGCCTCCCGTAGCGGAACGCGTCGAGCACGTCCCACTGCCACCGCACGGTACCGGTCCGTGGCCGTTTTGGGAAAGACTCGCCGCGCGGGCGAGTGTTAGAAGACTGTTACCTACTCGCGCGCAGCGCCGAGGGAATCAACGGCTCATCGAGCAACCGCAGGTAGCGCTGGCTCAGTGGCTGCCCTGGTGGGCGAGCGTCCAGCCAGCTGCGCAGCAGGCGGTATCCCTCGACGTAGGTGGTGGTGTAGGCGCGCCACAGCGGGTCGGTCAGAAAACGCACCATCTGCCTGGCCCGCGGCTCCGGGATCAGCAGCCACCGCTGCAGGTACGCCTGCACCTCGGCCTGGTCGGCGCCCTGATCGTGAAGCATTAGTGCGGCGTCTTGGCGGACGCCGAGCAGGCCCGCCGCCGCCACTTCGAGGCTCTCGGCGAGCTCACCGTCCATCCGCAGTCCCAGATCGGCGAGGATTGCCGCGGCCCAGGGGCCCCAGCCGGGACCGACTGCGGCCGGTAGTCCCAGGTCGGCCAGCCCCTCGGCCATCAGGCACTGCGGGGTGTTCACCAGGAAGATGGTGTGTTCGGCCTGCTGCTGGCGGCGCACCAGGCCGGCCTCCTTGCGGCAGTGCTCGGTGTGGTGCCCGGGATAGGACTCGTGCGCGACCATATGTGGCAGTTGGCCCATCCGGTGCCCGAGATCGGCGTTGATCGCCACCCGGGAACGGAAGTTGCCGAGGTAGTAGTTGAACCCGCTCCACGGCTTGTCGGTGACCACCTCGTACTGCACAGTCTCCTCCGGGGGCAGCCCGTACTCCACTCGAACCCGGTCGCGCAGGGCGCTGGAGAGTGCCTCCACGGCGGCTTCCAACCGCTGCGGCGGGACCTCGTCGCGGGCCCGGTAGGCGGCCAACCGATCAGTAAGCGGTTCACTGCCTGGCAGCAATCGGTCAATCTGGCCGTGTGCTTGGTGGTAAGCCTCGGGATCACCCGGTTGGATGACGACATCGAAGTACGCCTGGACTTCGGCCACGAACCCGACCTGCTGTCCAGCCAGAACCCGCCCACTGCACTCCAACGCGGTCAGATGGGCAGCCAGGAACCGCGCCCGTGGCTCGGGCAGTCCCGACGCCGGCAACTCGGCGCGCAGCTCGCGCGCCCGCCGGGCCAACACCGCCGGATCCGGCGTGGGTTCATCCTCGACCTGGCGGCGCAGTGCCGGATCGCCGGTGTACGCGTCCACGAATCCCTCCACCAGGCGGTCGAATCGCAAACCGAGCAGCAGGTACTCGCGAACTAAGTCCATGGTGGGGAGTATCCCCGGTCACGATCCAAACCGGCGGTGCCGGGCGGTGTAGTCGCGCAGCGCGCGCAGGAAGTCCACCTTGCGGAAGGCCGGCCAGTATGCGTCGCAGAACCAGAACTCCGAGTGCGCCGACTGCCACAGCAGGAAACCCGACAACCGCTGCTCCCCCGAGGTACGGATGACGAGATCAGGGTCGGGCTGACCGGAGGTGTAGAGGTGCTCGGCGATCTGCTCCACGTCGAGCACCTCAGCAAGCTCTTCCATGGTGGTGCCGGCTTCGGCATGTTTGAGCAGCAGCTTGCGCAGCGCGTCGGCGATCTCCTGGCGGCCGCCGTAACCCACCGCGACATTCACCGCCAGCCCGGGCCGATCGCGGGTGCGAGCCGCCGCACTGGTCAGTCGATGCGCCATCTCCGAAGGCAACAGGTCCATGGTCCCGACCACCCGCACCCGCCACGGCGTGTCCGGAGCGCACAGCTCATCGACCACATTGGCGATGATCTCCAGCAACGATTCCAGCTCATCCGGCGGCCGGTTGCTCAGGTTGTCCAGGGACAGCAACCAGAACGTGGCGATCTCGACGCCGGTTTCGCGACACCAGCCCAGCAGTTCGATCAGCTTGGCTGCGCCAACCCGGTGCCCATCACTGACATCGGCGAACCCGAACTCCTTGGCCCACCGCCGATTACCGTCCATGATCACCGCAACATGCCGAGGAAGGTTGGCTGTCCCCAGCTGCCGCACAAGCCGGCGCTCGTACAGCGCATAGACGAGGTCGAGCAGCCTCACAAGCCCGGAAGGCTACCCCGGCCCCTGCCTCGCCTTCAGCTCCCCTCAGCGGGGTGATCGAGCCCCGGAAAACCCAGCTCAGGGAAGTGAACGCGAGTTCAGGGCGCTTTGACGATGGCGATGGCGAAACCGTCGTAGCCCTTGACGCCGACAGTTTGGATCGCGGTGGCGCTCACGGACGGGGTGGTGGAGATGGTCTCGATGCAGCGGCGGGTGCCCTGGACGGCGGAGTTATCGCTGCGGGCGTTGATGACCTCCCCACCCCGGACCACGTTGTCCACGATGATCACACCACCGGGGCGGGTGAGACCAACCGCGGCGGAGAAGTAGTCGGCGTTGTGCTCCTTGTCCGCGTCAATGAACACCAGATCGAACGGCTCGGCCCGCCCGTCGTACAGCTCCTGTCTCAGCTGCGGCAAGGTATCCAGCGCCGGGCCGATCCGCACGTCCACCACGTCGGCGAGGCCGGCCTTGGCGATGTTGGCACGCGCCACCTCGGCGTGCCGCGGCTCGCTTTCCAAGCTGATCAGGCGACCGTCCGGTGGCAGCGCTCGGGCCAGCCAGATGGTGCTGTACCCGGCCAGCGTGCCGATCTCCAGGATGCGGCGCGCGTTGATCAGGGTGGCCAGCATGTTGAGCAACTTGCCCTGCGTTGGGGACACCGCGATAGCCGGCAGACCGGCCGCGTCACTGGCCGCCAGCGCCGCATGCAACGCGTCGTCAGTTTCCGGATCAGTGTCGATGAGTGCGCTGGTGAAGTAATCGTCGACCGCTTCCCACTGCCGCCTGCTCATGCGCCCCAGACTAGAGCTCCGGGCCGCGGGCGCGCAGATCATCAACGGTGGCCATGGCTTGCTTGAGTTCGCCGAGCCACTGCTGGGCGTGCTCACCGACCAGCCGCACGGCCCAGGCCAGTGCCTCCGACCGGGACCGCGCCACTCCGGCATCGACCAGGGTGTCGAGTACCAGGCGCTCCGGCTGCCGCAACCGGGTCATTACCGGCACCGACAGGGTTGTGAACATCTCCTCGGTACTGCCCAAGCGTGCACCCCAGGCCACCTTGCGGCGGTAGCGGTGCTCGGCCTGCCGGGCGATCTCGATCCGCTCGTCCCGGGACTCCTCCCGGAATCGGCTGATCCGGCCGGCCTCAGCGGCCGCCCGCTCGGCGTCGTCGGAGAACTCCTCGCCCAGCGGAGGAAGCGTGCCGATCACGATGATCTCTTCGCGGTCCACGCTGACCTCTACCTCACCGGTGAACCAGCCATCCGGCAGCCGTCCCGCGAACCAGCCCTTGGCGTCGTCGGCCGGCGGGAGGTCAGCCTGCTGCCAGCCGCCACGCCCGTGCCACCGGCTGCGAGCGCGCATTCCCTGCGGCCGTTCTCGTCCCACCATTGCGCCATCCTCTCCATCACTCGCACTTTAATTACACTATTACCATGTTGCACACGTCGAGCAATCACGGAGCCGAAAACCCCGATATGTCTCCATGCGGGGGGAGGGGTGCGCTGGGAGGCGGAAGGGCCTAGCGGGAGTTGCTGCGGTGTTGCCCGCGACCGGCGGGCAGGGTCGCGGCAGCCATCACCTGGGTTGCGGCCAGGTTCCGGTTCCCGGCGCTACGGGCAATCGCGCCGCCACGGCCGCGCGCGGCGAGCACGTAGAGCACCGGGACCAGCACCAGGGTGAGCAGCGTGGAGCTGACCAGCCCACCGATCACCACGATCGCCAGCGGCTGGGAAATGAACACCCCGCCGCCGGTAAGCCCCAGCGCCATGGGTAACAGTGCGGAGACCGTCGCCACCGCGGTCATCAAGACCGGCCGCAGGCGCTGCGCCGCCCCCTCGAGAACAGCCTCTAGCAGGTTTCGCCCCTCGCGCCAGTGCTGGTTGACCAGGTCGACGAGCACGATCGCGTTGGTCACCACGATTCCCACCAGCATCAGCATCCCGATCAAGGCCGCAACGCCGAGCGGGCTGCCGGTGAGCAGCAGCAGACCGATCGCACCAGTGGCAGCGAAGGGAATCGCAACGAGGAGCAGCAGCGGCTGCACCAGGCTGCGGAAGGTCACGACCAGCACCAGGTAGACCACCGCGATCGCAACGAGTAGGGCCCACTCCAGCCGCACGAACGCATCGTTTTGCGCGGTGCTGACACCACCGAGCTGGGCGTGCGCCCCCGCCGGAAGAGCCAGCGTGGCGAGCTTGCCCCGCAGCGTTGCGGTGACTGCGCCGATGTCGTCGGCGGGAGCCCGCGCGGTGATCTCCGCGCTGCGCGCTCCGTCGGTATGGCTGATGCTCGCCGCGGTGCTGCGCTGGGACACCGTGGCCACCTCGGACAGCGGGATGGTCCCGTTAGCACCCACCAGCGGGAGCGCACGCAGCGCGGCTAGGTCGCCCGGCGCGGCGCCGGCGCGCACCACCACGGGTTGCGCGACACCACCGATGGTGAGCGTGCCGGCGGTGCTCCCGCGCAGCGCGGTGGCTACCGCCTGCCCGACCTGCGCCTCCGTCAACCCCGACTGCGCGGCCTTGCGCCGGTCGACGGCGACGGGCGACGGTCGGTTGCGCGGCGGCCAGGTTGTTGCGCACGTCCGCGGCGCCGGGAATCGACTGGACGAGCTGCTGCACCTGCGCGGCGGCCCGCGCCAGCACCGCCGGATCAGCCGCGCGCACCGAGACCGCCAGCGTGTCGTGACTCAACCCGCCGTGCACGGTCAGCTGGCCGACCTGCTCCGGCTTGTCCAGCGCGGCCAGCCGGCGACGCAGGTCGTCACGCACCGCAATAGCCTCCGCTTTCGCCTTCAGGGTGACCGAGAACTGGGTGGTGGCGCTACTCTGGCTGGCCGTACCGAACCCCACGGCGCCGGCCTCGGGCGATCCGACAGTGACCTGGTAGCTCACCACCCCTGGCGTGGCAGCGAGCACACCCTCCACCTGCCGGGCGGCAGCGTCGGCCTGGAGTAGCCCGGTCCCGGGCGCCAGCTCCTGGCTGACCGTCACCGTGTCGCCACCCGCGTCACCGAGGAAGTTGGTATGCAGCCGTGGCACCAGCGCGGCGGTGCCACCCAGCATCCCCACCGCCAGCAGCACTGAGATAGCCGGCCGGCGCATCGCGGCCTGCAAGAGCCGCCGGTAACCGCGCTGCAGCGAGCGCCGCTGCCGTCGCGCGGCGTCTCGAGAACCAGCTGGTGGCCGCAACACCGCTGAGCACAGCACCGGCACCACGGTCAGCGAGACCAGCAGCGACCCGAGCAGCGCGGCCGTCACGGTCACCGCAAAGGGCCGGAACAGCTCGCCGACTTCCCCGCCGACGAAACCGATCGGCGCGAACACCGCAACCGTGGTCACCGTCGACGCGGTGATCGCGCCGGCCACTTCGCGGACGGCGTCCACGATCGCCCCGCGGCGCGGGCGGCCGTACCCCAGGTGCCTCGTGATGTTCTCGATGACAACGATGGAGTCATCAACGACGCGTCCGATAGCGACCGCGAGCGCGCCGAGAGTAAGCAAGTTGAGGGTGTAGCCACCCAGGTCAAGCACGATCATCGCAATGAGCACGGACAGCGGGATGGAGACCGCCGTCACCAGCGTCGCGCGCACCGACATCAGGAAACCCAGGATCACCAGGACGGCGAAGACCAGCCCGAGCAGGCCCTCCCGGGCGAGATCGTCGATCGACTGCCGGATGAACGGCGCCTGGTCGAGTACCACCGTGACCGTGGCGCTCTGAGTAGGACCCCCGAGCATCTCGACGATCCGGGGTATCGCGCTATGGATCTCATCGGATACGGCAACGGTGTTCGCCTGCGCCTTCTTCGTGACCCCGACGCCAATGCTCGGCACGCCGTTGGTACGGGTGTATCCGGTGGCGGGCGCGGGAGCGGCGGTGATCGTGGCGATGTCCCCCAACCGCACGGGCACCCCGGTGGGCCCCGCGACGGCAGGGGGCTTGATCCGCCCGGGGAGCGGGACGGCCGCACGCGGCGCAACGCTGCTGCCGGGCGGGGCCTTCAGGGCGGGCGGACCACGGTTGGCAGACGTGGCCGTCGGGCGGGGTGAGGCGCTGGGTGATGGGCTGGGACTCAGCGCCGGGTTGGGCACGGCGGACGGGTGGATCCGGCCCGCCGGGGTCGCTGCGGTGCTGCCGGTGGGTCCGAAGGCCGGGAGTACATATAGGTTTTTCAGGGCATCGATCGAGGTGATCGGGCTGCCCACCTCGACGGTGAGGGGGTTGGTGTCGGGGCTGAGCTGGCCCGCAGGCAACCGCCCACCGTTGGCTTGTAATAAAGCCACGACACTGCTCAACGAAACGCCTCGCGCGGCGGCGGCCGCAGTGTCGACGTCGATGGTGATCTGCGCGTCCCGGATGCCCGCCAACGTCACCTCAGCGACGCCATCGAGCTCTGACAGCAGTGGGCGAACCTGGTCGCGCAATACCGCGGCGACCCGGTCGGGATCGAGCTTCGACGACACGGCCAGCTGCGCAACCGGCAGGCTATCGGTGCTGGCAGTGACGACTTTCGGGGTGATGCCGGCCGGCAGGTTCACGCCTTGCACCGCGCGCTGGAACTGGGAGGCCAGCTCGGCCAGGTCAGAGCCGTACTCCAGGTCGACGAGGACGATCGAGGAGCCGCTGGTGCTTGTCGAACGGGTGCCCGTTACGCCCGCGATGCCGCCGATCGCGGCCTCGATCGGCCCAGTGACCTGCTGCTCCACCACCTCCGGCGACGCCCCTGGATAGGCCGTGACCACGGTGGCCACCGGCACGTCCAGGGACGGGAAGAGTGCCTGGCGTAACGAGTTCGCGCTGATCACGCCTGATACGACGACGAGCACGGTAACCACACCGACGATCGCCCGGTTGGCTAGGCTGAGACGAGCAAGCCAGGTCATGGACGGCCTCCGCGCGAAATGGGCGCGACCGACTGTATCTACGGCCTGGGCGAACTAATCCGCCGACGCTGAAGGTTCACTCAGCGTTCGCCGAGAATGCGCGGCACTTTCGGCGACCATGGAGTGGTGGGTATGCCGGTGCAGCGGCACCGGGTGGTTAGTGGGTGCGCAGCTGGGCTTGCACCTCGTCTGGAGACGTCACTGGCCGGTCGCAGACGAACCCGTGGCAGACGTAGGCAGCCGCCACACCCGAGACCAGGTCCCGGCCGGCGAGCACCGGATGCTCCGCGCCCGGTTCACCGGCCAGCACGACCGCCCCGCCGGGCGCTGCCCACCGCGCCCGGTTCTCCAGTGCTACCCGGGCGGCATCGCCGGCGGCACCGATCACGGCCACCTGGACTGGTCCATGCGCCAGAGCTTCGGCAACAGTCAGCCAGTGGCCGGCTGCCTGCGGTGCCTTCGCCGGCACCACGCCGGCCCGAGCCACCGAGGCCTCGGCCGCCGCACGGTAGGCCTCCGAACCGGTCAGCGCCGAGGCAGTGAGCAGCGCACCGGCCATTGCGGACGCGCCCGCGGGGGTGGCGTTGTCGGTGAAGTTGGCGGGACGGCGGAACAGCGCCTCGGCATCGCTCGCGGTGTCGAACCAGGCCCCGGTGTGGTTCGGATCGGCGAAGTGCTGCTGGGCTAGTTCCAGCAGCGGTAGCGCCGCGTCACGCCAGCGATCTGCACCGGTGACCTGGTGCAGGGCAAGCAGACCTTCGACCAGCCAGGCGTGGTCAGCCAGCACCCCGGCGGCGGTGCCCACCACGCCGTCGCGGGAACTGCGCCGTAGCCGGCCATCGACCAGGTGCGTGCCCAGCATCAGCTCCGCCGCGGCGACCGCGGCGGCAATCCACTCCGGGCGGCCGAATACGCCGCCGGCCTCAGCCAGAGCGGTGATCGCCATCCCGTTCCACTCGGTGACCACCTTGTCGTCGCGGCCCGGTTGCGGTCGGTCGGATCGGGCTGCGAGCAGCGCGGCACGTACCCGCTGCCAGCGCTCAGGATCATCCGGGTCGGTGGGTAACTGCAGAACCGAGGTGCCATGCTCGAAAGTTCCGACCTTAGTCACCACCAGGAGCTTTGCCGCCCACTGACCGTCCTCGCTGCCCAGCACGTCGGTGAGTTGCCGCGGCGACCACACGTAGGTGAGGCCCTCGTGACCGTCGGTGTCAGCGTCCAGGGATGCCGCGAAACCACCCTGTTCAGTGCCCAGCGCGTCGAGCATGAATGCTGCGGTGTCCTCAGCCACCCGGTGTGCAGTGGCCGATCCGGTGAGCCGAGCCAGGTGCGTGTAGACGCGCAGCAGCAACGCGTTGTCGTAAAGCATCTTTTCGAAATGGGGGATCACCCACGCGGCATCCACGCAATAACGCGCGAATCCACCGGCGAGCTGGTCGTACAGACCGCCACGGGCCATCGCCTCGCAGGTGCGCTGCACCATGGACAGGGCCGGCTGCGAGCCGGTGCGCTCATGGTGCCGCAACAAGAACTCCAGCAGCATCGACGGTGGGAACTTCGGAGCTCCCCCGAACCCACCGTGGGGGTCGTCGAACTCCCCGACCAACCGCTCCACCGCGCTGGCCAGCACCTCAGCATCCACTGCGGACTCGGTCAGCGGCGCGGTCCGCTCGGCAAGCTGCCCGACGATGCGCTTGGCCGCTTCCCGGACCTCTTCTCCGCGGGTAGCCCAGGCCTGGCGCACGGCGATCAGCAACTCGGGAAAGCCGGGCATGCCGTGCCGCGGAGTGGGCGGGAAATACGTGCCGCAGTGGAACGGCTCCCCGGTGGGGGTCAGGAAGCAGGTCATCGGCCATCCACCGTGGCCGGTCATGGCCTGGGTCGCTTCCATGTAGATGGCATCGACGTCGGGGCGTTCTTCCCGGTCCACCTTGATGTTGACGAAATTGGCGTTCATCACCGCCGCGATCTGCTCGTTCTCGAACGACTCGTGCGCCATCACGTGGCACCAGTGACAGGCGGCGTAACCGATGGACAGCAGGACGGGCACATCGCGCCTGGCCGCTTCGGCAAAAGCCTCATCGCACCACGGCCACCAGTCGACCGGATTGTCGGCGTGCTGCAGCAGGTACGGGCTTGTGGAGCTCGCTAGCCGGTTCCCCATGTGACTATCTTTCCTGGCTCGGCACCGCGGCGGAACCGTTACTCCTCACGAGTGCCACCGTCATGAGTATCCGCGTCGGGATCGTCAAAGGATTTCGGCACCCGACGCAGGTGCTTGTTCATCGAGCGCGCCAG
>DASQVU010000399.1:0-2283 GCA_035640615.1 Pseudonocardiaceae bacterium | reverse complement strand
AGAGCCACCCTCAACCTCGCGGCCACCCACACCGACCCCGGGGCGTCGGTCTATGGGCGCCGGCTGGTCTACGGCGGGCACACCATCTCCATCGCCGGGGCGCACGCCACCCGTGCTCTACCTGACCTGGTGACGATCGTGGCCTGGCGCAGCTGTGACCACACCGGCCCGGTGTTCGAAGGTGATGTGTTGCGCACTGAGCTGCACGTCGAGGCGGTTCACGCCCGTGATGGTCACCAGCTGATCGACCTGCGGGCTGTGGTACACGCTTGCCCGGCGGCTGATGCGGGCGATCCGACCGCGGCGGACAAGCCGGTGCTGGACTGGCGATTCGTCGCGCTGGCTCGATAGCGGGGTGGGGGATGACTGGGATCCTGGCGGGGATGCGGGTGGTGGAGGGTTCGGCCTTCGTAGCGGCGCCGCTAGGCGGGATGACCCTGGCCCAACTCGGCGCTGATGTTATCCGGTTCGATCCGATCGGCGGGGGCCTGGACGTCCACCGCTGGCCGGTCACCGCGACGGGTAAGAGCCTGTTCTGGGCCGGTCTGAACAAAGGCAAGCGCTCGATCGCGGTGGACATGCGGTCGCCGCAAGGCAGGGAGCTGCTCACCGCCCTCATCACCGCGCCTGGTGACGATGCAGGCCTGTTCCTGACGAACTTCCCCGCCGCCGGCTGGTTGAGCTACGACGCCTTAGCCTCCCGGCGGCTGGACCTGGTCATGGTCAACATCGTAGGAAACCCGGATGGCTCGTCGGCCGTCGACTACACGATCAACCCCGCCACCGGCTTCCCCTGGACCACCGGGCCGGACGCCCTGTCCACCCCGGTCAACCACCTGCTGCCGGCTTGGGACGTGATCACCGGCACGTTGGCCGCCACCGGCCTGCTCGCCGCCGAGCGCAAGCGGCGGATCGCCGGAACCGGTCAGTTCATCCGGCTTGCGCTCGCCGATGTGGCGATGGCCACGGTAGGGCATCTGGGCTATCTCGCCGAAGTACAGATCAACAAGACCGAGCGGTCCCGGCACGGTAACTACCTCTACGGCGCGTTCGGCTGCGACTTCGCCACCAAGGACGGCAAGCGCGTCATGGTGGTTGGGTTGACGCCGAGGCAATGGCGCAGCCTGGTGGCTGCGGTTGGGATCGGTGACGCCTGCGCTCAGATCGAGAAGCTACTCGGCTTCGACCTGTCGAAAGAGGGTGATCGTTTCGCCGCCCGCCATGTGATCGGCTCGCTGATTGAACCGTTCATCAGCGCACGCACCCTATCCGAGGTTGGCGAGGTCTTCGACGCGCACGGCGTGTGTTGGGGGCCATATCAGAGCTTCGCCGAACTCGTAACCAACGATCCACGTTGCTCACCGGCAAACCCCATGTTCGCCCATGTCGATCAGCCCGGCATCGGCACCTATCTCATGCCTGGCTCGCCGCTCGAGTTCTCCGCTGACGCCCGGGTTCCACCCGCGCCAGCGCCGCAGCTCGGCCAGCACACCGACGAGATTCTGGCCGGCATCCTCGGCTTATCAGCCGCCGAGATCGGCCGGCTCCATGACGACGGTGTCGTCGCCGGCGCCGTGGGCTGAATAAGCTTAATACCGTTCGACGAGCATAAAATTGGGGTATCGGGGAACCCCTATGCGTCCGCTCGCATCAATCCCTGGAAAGGGACTCTTCCAGATGTTCTTCTTTTTCTCCAACCGCTTGGGCTGCTTCGGTTCGTTGCTGGTATCAGCTGTAGTCACCATCGCGCTGATTTTGATCTTCACCCGATGAGGCGGAAGGCGCCGAGCTCGACATCACGGCCATGCTGTCGCGCAGCCCTGGTATCGAACTCGGCAACAGAATTCACGGTGTTGGATCTTGCGGCGTCGGACCCTGCTCGCCGAGGCGCTGCTGGAGCATGTCCTCGCCCTTGTCGATCTGTGTTGAGTACTTACCGCCAGTCTTCTGATCGACAATGTCTCCCAGCTTATCCAGACCCTGCTTCGCCTTGTCCGGGTGCTGACGGGCGAAATCTTTTGCTTTCTGGGCCAGCTCGTTGAACGTGTCACCGATACCCACGAGGTCTCCCTCCGTTGTGCGCCAGGTCCCTAATTGGCTACCCGGCACGAAGCCGTATCCCACGGAGCAGGATCGAATTAACCCGCCTGGGGCATTGGGGTGGCACCAGGTTACGTGGGTGGGTTTGCGCAGCTTGGCCTCAGCATCGCTTGCACGGCAGGATCATCGATGTTGCGCCGGGTCACGAACGTGACGCCGGTATCCTCACTGGCTGCCAGCTGG
>DASQVU010000398.1:0-2854 GCA_035640615.1 Pseudonocardiaceae bacterium | reverse complement strand
TATCAGCACAGGACTACGCGATGAAGGTCTTCCGCCCACTGCGCGACGCGACCTATCTGGACACCAACGCCCTGGTGACCGTGTTCTGCCACGGCCAAGTCAGCCTGGCATCCGACGCACTGCCCGGGGCACGCCGCTTCGCCGACGGTGCCGGCCGTCACGTGCTCCCGCAACCGCCGGATAACAACCACAGGCCGCACAAGCTGGGTCTGCTGGTCATGATCGGCCTACAGGCCACAATCTGCCCCGAACTTGCCAGGGTAGGAAGCGCGGAAACGACCGGCGAACACTGTCACGGAGGCCGTCTAAAGATCTTCACTCAGACGGCGTGACGAGTGCTCGCAGGTCGTCACGATCCGGTGTTAGCTCACCGGAGAAACCCCGAGTGGACTCGGCAAGGGTTCGGGGCAGTTGTGAATTTCGGATTGTGGGGCAAGATCAGAAGCGCCCTCGATAAGCGCGCGGTGATGGCACTTGCCGTGCTGATGGGTGTCTTCCTGGGTGGCTGTGGCACCCAGTCTCGGGGATCGGTATCGGAGCCGAACCCGGCGCTGGCCGATGTACACCCTTGCGACCCGGCTGCTCTGGGTGCTCCCGGGCCTGGTGTTGGTACAAGCGGTCTGTTCCGCGGTCCTGCGGGTGTCACGTTTAGCTGCGCGATGTTGACCGTGCCGTTGGATCATGCCGGGTTGCGGGCGCCGCCTCAACAGCCCGGCCAGCTGTCGTTACCCGTCGCGATGGCCGACAGCGTCACCGCGCCGCGGGGTGTGCTGGTCTGGCTCGTCGGCGGCCCAGGCGCACCGGGCGTGGGATTGACCGCAGTGATCGCCCGCCAATTCGACCCGGAAGTGTTGCGCAACTACCGGCTGGTGTTGTTTTCCGCACGCGGCACCGGTCCCGGCGCGCTGCGGTGTCCACAACTACAGCAGGCGCTGGACGACCTGGCTGCACCCGGGCCCCCACCCAGCGTCGTGCACGCGTGCGCCCAATCCCTCGGGGCTCATCGGCGGTTTTACACCACCGCCGATACCGTGGCCGACCTGGATAAGCTGCGCCAAGCGTTGGGGGTTGCCACCCTCACCCTCGCCGGAACTTCCTATGGCACCTTCGTCGCCGAACGCTACGCAATCACCCACCCTGACCGGGTCTCGCGGTTGGTGCTGGACTCGGTCGTACCGCACGACAGCTTCGATCCGCTGGAAATCACCGCCTTCAACCGCACCGGGCAAGTGCTCCAGATGGTGTGTACCGAAACCCGGTGTCCCACCGACCCAGCACACGACCTCGCGCAAGTAATCTCGGTCCGCCACAACGGCCCACAGCTGTTCGATGTCCTCAGCGGGTTGACCCATGGTGCACCAAGACTGACCGGTGCGTTAGACGCGCTGCACAATGCGGCACAGGGTAACTATGCCGCATTGGACGCAATCATCGCCGCCGAAACTCAACGCAGGGCCGCATCGGCCGAAATCTTTAGCCAGGGCCTGTTCGCTACCACCGTCTGTGAGGACTTCCGCTGGCCCTGGGGCACTGCAGACAGCCCGGTCCCTGACCGGGCCGACGCCACCACAACCGCCGTTGCCGCGCTGTCGGACGCGGTGCTATTCCCCTACGACCGGGCCACCGCGGCCGGCAACAAAGTCGCGGTGACGTGTGAACAGTGGCCACCCACCCCGGTGGTGCCGTTTGCGTCCGACGCGCCCTTGCCCCCGGTGCCGACACTGCTGCTGGCTGGCGACCACGACCTGATTACGCCCCTGGCGTGGACACAGCATGAGGCTAGCCTCGCCCCCCACGCTCGCCTCGTCGTCATTCCCGGCTCCGGGCACATCACCCAAAACATCGGCAACGGCCCTGCAGGCCGCACCACCGTCACCGCGTTCCTGACCGGCCCATGAGGTGGCAACTCCGGATGTTCACCCTGAGAATCGTGTGGCATCGCGTCGGCCTGGCAGAGCCCGACCGCGTAAGGGCAGCCCTCGCTAGGACCGGTGCGTGTGTCGCGTGGTTCTGCCCCCAGGCTGGCGTGTGGTAGCGCTTGAGGGGGCCGCGGGATGCCACACCGTGCCCGTCACACCAGTTCTGGCCGCCGGCCATCCCGGAGGCAGCCCCGCCCAGCGAGGGCACGGTCGTTCTTTCCAGCATCACATGCGCAGCGGCAACCAGCTGCCATCGTGCTGCCTGTGCGGACAGACGGAGAAGGGGTGCACCGATGGAGTGGTGCGCATGCCGATCCGCGGCGACGCTCACTCACGGGGGACTGAGACTTATGACGGGCGCCCGCTGAGCGGCTGCGCCCCGACCGCGCAATGCACGTTCCACACTCCTGGACTGCGAGCGTCGCTGGGAGCGGACACCCGACCCGGCGACGCGGACCTCCGCGGAAAGCACCGGCCGGGTCGGGTGTCAAGGTGCGCCTCGATTGTCGGGGGTAATCGGGGCAAGCGGATGCTATACCCCCGTCGATCACCAGATGCACAGGCCTCTGCAAGCACACATGTACAGCACTGATGCACGATCACGTCCTCCCCGGGCTTGCGGTTGAGCTGGCCGGTCCGGCGTCACGATGGAACGCAGCAGCGACCGCCTCAGCGTCGTCAGCACCGTCGGGCAGCATGGGCTGGCAGCGGACTGTAAATCCGTCGGCGTAGGCCTACCAAGGTTCGAAAGGGCTGGTGTGGCATCCTGCCGACTGGGCGCCACCCCACCACGGGGTGTCCCGGGGCAACACCTCTACCCGCTGTCGGCTGAGCTTGCCAGGCTTGCCCTCGGGACGCCGCGTGGTATCCCCTGGGGAAGTCGGCTGGATGCCACATCTTCTCCACGTTGGGCCCAGCCACGCTGTGGATGTGGA